>CALLFA010000158.1 GCA_937997635.1 uncultured Saprospiraceae bacterium
AGGGACTTAGTGAAAGAAGTCTACCATCAATTAGAGACAATATGTCTTTTATTCCTTTCTTATATCTGACAACCAGCTGTCTGTCCTGAAAGCTAATAATGAGCCAGAGGATTGAGAATCCAATTCCAATTTTAGATATCATTCCATAAAGTCCCTTTAAAGATCCATCATAAGCGATCAGAGCCAGATTAATAAGAAGAAAAAAATGAAATCTTCTCCATAGGCGATCGTAGTGTTTGTTTATATGGGTAACACGAATCTTGTACTCTTCTATGAGAAGTCGTTCATCACTTTGTTGATTTTCTTGATTTGAGTTCATTTAAATCATGTTTCAATAATATAGTGTGTTGAAAAAGGAATTTCGTTACCCTTCCCCTTTTTTTTATTTTCTAATCGGACATAACACGTTTGTAACTTGCCATAAAACGTCCTTGAAGGCGTCCCGCCTCAAGAAAAGGTTTGATTATTTGAAAGATTATGTCTAATGATAGTTTATCGTAATCTTTGATGTACTCTCTCACCTGTTTATCAACTGGTAAAAAGAATTCCGTAGATCTGATAAACTATCGACCATCAACTAAAAAACTATCGACAATCAACCCGTGTAATTAGAAGACCGATCCGCTATTTTGTCTTGCTGTTTTAAAATAGCCATAATTTAAAACCTTGAAGATGAATTAGGGTTATACTTTACAATACATATCGCATAGATATATATATATAATTTATCGATTTTTATAGTGTTGAATACAATAATGTATCATACATTTAATACGGAATACAATTTAACATATATATTTTTGATATTATATGTAATTAATTGAATTTCAATGAGTAATAAATGTATTAATTGGTAATTTGTAATTCATTCTTTTATCTGAATTGCAAATAATGATTAGAAGTGCATTTTTTTATAGCCTAAAACCTATTTTTTTTATTTAATTATCCGAATTCCACCTTGTGAAGATGAAAGTATCCCCTGAGTTTATCCGAAAAATTGCACAACATTTACAATTTCTTGTATTACTATTTTTACTTGCCATTCCGTCATTTGCTCAAAACGAATGTGACGAATTAGTGTGTAATGGCGACCTACAAATAAGTCTAAATGTTGCTTGCCAGTTTGAATTAAATCCCGATCAATTGCTAGAAGCTCCAAGACCTGGAGATTATACCATTCAAATTTTTGATGAGCACGGCGAATTTTTAAGAGATTCTTACTTGACAGCAGATGACGCTGGACAAACAGTTACTTACCAAATCAGCTGCGGAGGTAATTCGTGTTGGGGACAGATTATAGTAGAAGCTAATATCATCCCAACTTTAAATTCACCATGTGCAATTACTGAAGATGGATCAATACCTCCTGATTGCATATTGTGGTGTACACCTTCTGGTACTGTCCCAGCTAGCTTAGTCACTCCAGAAGAAGCTGAAGCAGCATTCGGAAATTGTGGACCAGATTTACTTGGTAATTTGAGAGTCAATGAAGATAGACAGGGAGATATTTGTAGTCCAGATGGTGAAGTGGTGACCATAACGTATTCTGGTAAAGTGATCCTTCACGGACAAATTCAAGATGTAGAAATCTTAACTCAACGATTCACAACCTTACAACTCGATATCACAGATGACGCCTTTAACTTTCCATCAGATATAGAGTTAGATTGCGATTACCTCGATGATTTAGAAGGGGATTTTGAATTTGGCTCACCGGAATCAATTTTAGAAAGTACTGAAGATGTCTCAAGGGCATATCCTTTCTTTATAGATGTACACGATACAGTGTTGAACATCGTAAGAGTATATGACACAATGGACGTTGTGGTTGATCAGATGTTAAGAGATACCATGATTCAACAAAATATTAATGGTGAAGATTTATGGGTGTTGACGACAGTTGTCGATAAAGTATTCGAACAAGAAATAACTGTCGAACTAGATACAATTGGCTTTACTAATCCTGCAGTTCCGATTATTGACCGTGTCTGTAACGTGTTATCTGGATATTCTGATATTCAATTTGATGCTTGCGGACAAGGACAAAAAATCATTAGAACTTGGAATTTAATCGATTGGTGTAATACCAATGTTGATATCACAGGAAGACAAAGTATTGAAATTATTGATTCTACTCCTCCGGAAGTCGTACAGTTAGTAAGTGGAGAATATGTTCCTGTAACCATCTTAAGTGATGTGACCACCAGCATCGAACCATGGACCTGTAGTGCAGTATTGGGATTACCAGACTTGACTGTAAGAGACAATTGTGATGATTCTCCTGATGTTGTATTTTCAACAGACGAGGGTGTTGTTCAAGGTGATTTTATCACAGATTTATGGTTGGGGCAAAGCCCAATAACTGTATCAGCAACAGTCACAGATGATTGTGGTAATTCAACAGTAGTTTCCTACAATGTGATAGTTGTCGATGATGTTCCTCCAGTTGCCATTTGTGAATCATCCATACAAGTTGCATTGACTGGCACCGAAGGTGGTGCTGGTATAGCAAAGGTTTTTGCTGATGCATTGGATGAAGGTAGTCATGACAGTGGCTGTGGTAAAGTAACGATTACAGTGGTGAGATTAGACGATTGGAGACAGGTAGTGAGAGATTGTAGAGACAATATAGTTGGCTTCGAACCTGTATCCTGTTCGCCGATCACTGAAGATGTTGATTTAGGTTCTCCAGTATTTAAAGATGACTGTGAAGCCAATGGTGAAAACATAGCCCAAATTACCCAAAGAGGAGATTTTGTTCGGTTCTGTTGTTCAGATGCAGGTACGATTGTACCTGTCATACTCTTCGCAGAAGATGAAGCTGGGAATATCAATCAATGCATTATAAATGTTGAAATAGTTGACAGCTCTATACCTACATTAATTTGTGAGAACCAGCAGATATCTTGTGTGGATGGCGATTTTCTCGCTCCTCCAGCAATGTTAGGCTCATCTTGTGTTACAGAAAGAAGTTTTGAAGTTCTGTTACTTAGTGAAAACAGATCAAATAATGCATGTGCAGGTGGCCAAACTGTCAGAGAATGGTATATTGATTTGGATGGAAGTGGAGACTTTTCAGAAGGCGATTCATTTTGCCAACAAATTATAAGTGTTGATGCAGAAACTGCATTCGATCCAAATACCATCAAATGGCCAAAAAGCTACGATGGAAAATCAGAACAAGGCGTAAATATCGAATTAAATGATGATCGCGAGATTGTAGAAATGCCGACAACGGTAACCATGGGTGATTCTTTCAGTTGTGTGCCTGGCGATACAGAAGAGATACCAGTATGGTGTGATACGGAATGTGGTTTAGTAGGTTTCTCTATGGAGTCAGATACAATAACTGCAAGCGATGCTTGTTTGAAGATCATCAGACGATGGACAGTCGTAGATTGGTGTACATTTGATGCGAATGGATCTGGTATCGATGACGAGAATGATTCTTCTACTGACAGCTTCGAAGCTGTAGAGGACTGGGCTCAGTTTGAAGCTGATGCTCCAGGTTGTCCAGATTTTGCGCCTAGTATTGGAGATCCTGTATATTTTAGATATACATCTGTAGATGAAGATGGTTTCTATACCTATGATCAAGTTATTGTTGTCAATGATGATACTGCACCAGTGATAGATGCTCCTGCGACATACGTAGTCAATACGACGGGTGGAGCGACCACTAAAGATGATCCAGTTGATTGTGTAGGAAGTGATGTCATATCTGCTTCAGCAAATGATTTATGTGGTGGGGAGATGACTGCATCCAGTCTTTTACAATGGCAGATTACTGTTAGTAGTGGAGGAGTGGTCGTAGCAAGTAAAAATGTAAGAGGATCAGAAGCAACAATGAACTCTCAAGAAGGTAGCCCTGGAGATGTACATATCATTACATGGAGGGTTAGTGACGGATGTGGAAATGAAATAAGTACCGAGACGGTTGTCACATTTGGTGACCAACAAGCGCCAACTCCATTCTGCGTTGCTGGTCTTACGACAGCTTTTATGGCAACAGACGGCACTGTCACCGTATGGGCAAATGAATTTGATTTTGGTAGTTTCGATAACTGTACAGCAGTTGATGACTTGAGATTTGCCATTGTTAGGACTGGTGAAGCATTAATAGCTGCTGATGATCCGAATTTTGGAGATCAGTCTTCGCTCACATTCCATTGCAGTGATTTTACTTCTTTTGAAGAACTCGACGTTTATGTCATTGACTTGAATGGTAATGCAGACTTCTGTACTGTTGGCATTATACTAGCTGACAATGGTAACCTTTGTGGCGAGGCGCAAGAGGAAGTAGAAGTGGAAGAGGAAGAGGTTATTGGTTCAAGTGCAATAATCGCAGGTCAAATTTCAACTGCATATGGTGTCACGGTAGAGGATGTTGAAGTAACGCTATCTGCAAATCTTAGTGAATATCCAGTTACCTTATTAACTGATGATTCAGGTTCATATGCATTTTCAAATAATCCGCTTGGTGAAAATTATAACATCACACCAGAAAAGACAGGAGATTTCATGGATGGTGTCTCGACATTAGATTTAGTTCTCATTTCTAGACATATCGTAGAATTAGAGCCTTTTACAGATCCATACACAATTTTAGCAGCAGATCCATCTAATGATGGAAGAATCAGTTCAGTTGATTTATCCGAATTAAAAAGATTAGTTCTAGGAGTAACCGATGAATATAGAAATTCTGATTCGTGGGTATTTGTAGATGCTGGTCAAGCTTTCTTTGACGAAGCTAACCCATGGCCGTTTAGCGCTGATTTAGATATACGACAACTACAGTCAAATGAAAAGTCAGCTGATTTCATTGGTGTTAAAGTGGGAGATGTTAATCAAAGTTTATCAGGTTCTGAGCTAAGAACTTCTGGAGTATTGACTTTAAACACAACGGATCGTCTTGCAACTAAAGGTGCTGAGGTTGTTGTTGATATCACTTCTGATAACTTTAACCAAGTATCTGGATATCAATTTGCTTTAGCTCATAAAGGATTGACATTCAAGAGTTTAAATGCTGGTGTTCTTGATTTGGACGATTCAAATGTCAACGCTAATTCCGGGTCATTATCAATGGTTTGGTTCTCACCAGAAATGGTTGAAGTAAATGCGAATACAACTTTATTTAGTTTAGTATTTGAAGCTACTGCTGACATTAACTTATCTGAAAGCTTAGTATTCGATAAAGAAACCTTATCTCCAGAAGCCTATGCAGGTGCAGGTGACGATAGATTGGCTTTGAATTTGGATTTTGGTTCAACGACAGTTGAAACAGTATTAAATCAGAATCAGCCGAATCCATTTAATGAGGTGACGAATATCAGTTTCAATTTGGCGAAATCTGATTTGATCAATCTTAGAGTTTTTGATGTTACAGGAAAGCAATTGTTTTCCATCAACAGTACATTTGCTGCAGGGGCTCATAACATTACTTTGGATAAAGAATTAACCAATGCTTCTGGTATTCTGTATTACACATTAGAAGTTGGGGATTTTGTAGAAACAAGAAAAATGGTCAAGCTTTAAGCTGCCTAATCAGTCTTAGACTGATGTTAAATGAAATAAATGATGCCGAGATCTTGGAAAAGATTTCGGCATTTTTATTTACTATCGAAACAGTAGTTAACAATACTAAGTCAGCAATATACTTTTTATTAAATCAGTAATATTGTAATTTTAACCTACCTGCAACTGCTTAATCTCTAAACTCATCTTATTATGTATCGCATTCCTATTTACCTACTATGTACTTTTTGTTTATTCATTCTGTTTTCTTGTGGAGGTGCAGAACAAGCACAAAAGAAAGAAAATAAAGCTCCTAGTAACAATGCCGTTAATTGGATGACTATGGAACAAGCAGAAGCAGCAATTCTGAAAGAGCCAAAGCCAATGTTTGTAATGGTTTACGCCAACTGGTGCCCACATTGCAAGAACTTTGATAAAACGACCTATCAAGATCCTAAAGTCATTAATGACCTGAATACACGTTTTTACCCGGTTAAATTAAATGCACATTCAAACGAAAGCATCACTTATCGATCAACAGAGTATACTAATCCAGATTACGATTCTTCTATACCAACAAACAAAGCCAATTCATATCATGAACTGTTATATGCTATAGAAGCGAAAAGCATTCCTTCTATCGTATTCATTGACAAAGACTTCAATGTGTCTGGTACTGAATTAGGCTATAAGCCTGCTGATGAGCTGAGATCATTGATGACGATGTATAATAATTAGTCCCCGTCACTGTAGGCGTTCCACCTCAGTGAGAAGAATTGCGTCCCGAACCAGTGAGAAGAATTGCGTCCCGCCTCAGTGAGAAATAAATGCGTCCCACCTCAGTGAGAAATAAATGCGTCCCGCCTCAGTGAAAAGGACTGCGTCTCACCTTAATAAAAACTCTGAAGTCGTCTTACTTCATTGAAGAGTGCAACTCATACCATTGATTAGGATGGCATATGAGCGAAGAGATTTGCCATTTCGGATGTAATATCAATCGTGGCAATTCAGCGGATGATGATTTGTAGCGTAAGTAGTGAAACGAAACATGATATCAATCTAATGTTAGCTGAGTGGTTTTCAATTTACGCTAATTTGAAGCTTTTTATCTAACCCAATTTCTATGATTTTACGTAATGTTTGCAATTCAATATCTGATTTGTTATTTTCTATTCTTGAAATATAGTTTTTGGTTGTACCTGATCTGTAGGCTAATTCGGATTGTGTTAATCCTGCTTTTATTCTTTCAGATTTAAGGAAATGGCCAATTTCATACCTTTTGTTCATTTTCGTATCTGCTACACTATTTTCATATAGTACTATAGGATCTAAGTCTAAGTATGAATCGAATTTGACCCCTTCAATTTCAATTGTTTCAAATTTAATATGTGGCCATGCTAAAGTTCCTGAAATCAATTTTACTTTCTTTAGATTTTGAACATCCTTTAGAGGATATTCTGAACTTCCTTTTTTTGTACCCCATTTTTTGAACAGTTTCTCAAAGTCAATAATTCTATATTCACCATTGTTAAATGCACAATGGATTTCATACTTATTAATCTTATTGATTTTGATGATTCGAGGAATCCTTCTATATTTTTTCATTATTTAAGTGTATTCCAAATTTTCATTAATAAACCTTTGTTCTCCTTTGACCACTTTATAATTGATTTCTCTTTATTCTTTGGTAAGGAGCCTTGCTGAATTTGGGAGGTTTCTATTATGATAAGAGCATCATATTCGCCAATTATTGCATGAAAATGAGGAGGATTGTGGTCTTTAAAATAAAGTTCAATTTTTACTCCTTCAATAATGAAATATGTTGGCATAGTTACCTAATTAGGATATAATTTAGTGTAATTTAATTAGATATTCAAATTAGTCATTATCGGTCTAACTCCATTATAGCTAACGGTTATGTACCCCTAAGCCTTGCATTTATATGTAGCATTAACATATATGTTTTCCAATTTCCATTATGTACTTCAAATACTATATTTTCTTAATATTTTAAGATTTATACTGATTTGGAACTGTTCTTGCATTCTATGGTTTTTGGAAACTCAATTCCCCAACTTGTGAATTTCCGCTAAGAATACATCCCCCCTTGTATTTGTAAGTAGTTATCGACAAAAATCAAATCAATTTTGGCATTCACGGATGGAGGCAATCTGAGTGTGTCGTTTTTACATAATTAAATTTTAGCTCATGAAATTTATGCCCAAGACCTTTTTTATTTTATTGTTTTTTGTTTGCGCCACATTTTCGTTTGCGCAGACGGATACAGCTGATTGCCCCGCAATCGCTTGTAATGATAATATCCAGATTTCTTTGGATAATAATTGTTCTGGCGTCACAGTTGATATGCTACTGGAAGGTGGCTTCAGCGGTGCGTTCAAAATATTTGTTACAGGAGAAGATGGTAAAACTGTCCAAGCCTTAAATGATGGCACGGATGGGTTGTTTTACAATGAAGATGGTACTCTATTCAGTTGGGCACCCTATGTAGGTGAAACGATCAACTTCACGATTGTAAGTGAATGTGATGGTAATTCCTGCTGGGGAGAGGCCAATTTGGAAATTAATCAGTTACCTTCTTTAAATAGCCCTTGCGAGATTACTCCGGGAGCTCTCATTGAAGAAGTCATTAGCTATGAAGACTTGTTTGCTGATGGCTCTGTAACCTTTACCTATCCAATTACCGATGCGACTTGCCAAATTCCAGCTACTGTGACGCACAGTGGAGATTTTGTTTATGCATGTTCTGCTGGTGATGATGGCGATTTAGGGACAAGTGATGACGGATGGTGTACTGTGAGATGCGAAGTGACTGATGATCTCGCTGGTACAATTACGGTAACCGTTATACCAAGTGAAGGAGATTTAACTGGTATAGCTATTCCGTCAAATGCTGCTTGTAAAGTAGTCGTCCATGTTCCTGATTGTACGCCATGTAATGTTTGGTGTAGTGAGTCGGATTCTCGAAGTTATCCAGAAGGTTTTATCATGGTAGATCAAATTTACGAAATGGTAGAATCTGGTTGTTTTGCAAATATCGAAGGTGACATCACTGTCATTGAAGATGTGAAAGGAGACGCTTGTTCTTCAATCACAACGGTTAGCTATTATGCTAGAGTCAATCTTCATGGTGAGACAGAAAGAGTCTTACTATTGGAACAAGGATTTACGACGGAGAAACTAGATCACGACGTGTTAAACGCACCAGGTGGGCCAGTGATTCTTGACTGTGGCTCTGTTTCTCAAGATGCCTTACCTCAAGAAATTTTTACGGAAACTGGTAGCGGTACTTTAGCGTATCCGTTTTTCTTTGATGAGCACACATCAGTTCCGAATGAAATAGAAATATGCGGCCTCGATCACTTTGAAGTTGTCGTCGATACGATGGAGCAACTCGTAGAAGTAGAGGTAGATACAGATAAAGACGGTATTCCTGATGATGTCGTGTGGGTACTGTTACCTGTTGTGCAAAAAGACTTAATGGATTCAGTCTATTGCGAAACAGTGACTCTCGCTACTGATGGAGGTATAATAGTAATGGATGAAGATGGCAAATGTCTTGGCGACGGTACAGATTTCATTCTAACTAATGAGGACAATGATCCAGTAGTGATTACGTCTCCGCCAATGTTCAAAGGTAATGGTGCAATTGCTCCAGGAAGCAGTACATGCGATATTGCAACGACAGACGCCATAGTCACGATTGAAAATGGTAGATATTGCAATCTGATTGTATCTTATTCTGATCAAGGTCCATTCGAAGCTTGTGGCAGTGGTTTCAAAATCATAAGAAACTGGCAAGCGCTTGATTGGTGTGATGCTACCATAGGTAGTTACGTACTTGGCAGTCAGTTTATCGAAGTTATCGACACTGAACCACCAGTATTACCTGAGTTGCTTGATGCTGCTGTAAGTATAGATCCATGGGTTTGTACAGCAAAATTCCCTCTTCTTCTACCTACTGCAGAAGACGGCTGTGAAGGCACGACCATCAGTTTTGATATTGATGTGTCAGCAGGTAGATATGATGCAGAATCAGGTTTTATCGTAGACTTATATCCAGAAGATGATATTGAAATTATCGTTGAAGTATCTGATGATTGCTTCAATGTAGCTCTTGATACATTCTCATTAACAGTGTTTGATGGAGTCGCACCAGTCCCTGTATGTCATGAAAATATCGTTGTGACTTTAACAACAGGAGGAATAGCAAAGATCTATGCTGAAGATTTTGATGCTGGTTCGCACGATGCTGGTTGTGGTGAAGTAGAAGTATTTGCTGCAAGGATTACAGGCTGTTGTGATGATGAATGTGCTGGTGGTGACGAAGTTTGTTTAGAATATGACAAATTTGGTGATTGCGTCACATTTGGTGCAAACCCAGAAATGGACGAATACGGAGAATTTGTAAAATTCTGTTGTGAAGATGCTGGTACGAGTGTCATGGTTGCCATACTTACTGTTGATGCTGCTGGTAATAGAAATACCTGTATGGTAGAAGCTACAGTGGTAGATAAATCAGCTGTGACTCTGGCATGTGAAGATTTGACAATAGCATGTGATGCTGACTTGAATGAATTAAGTTCTGCAAGTACAGTTGCTGCTGTGTGTGAAGGTGGTACACCTGATATGTTAAGCGAAACGATCAACGAAACAGGCTGCGGTACTGGTACAATTATCAGAGAGTGGTGGATTGACCGTGATGCAAGTGGTGACTTAACACAAGGCGATGCTTACTGTGAGCAGACAATTACAATTTTGCCAAGTGAAGGAGAGGCGTTTGATCCGTTGACGATCAAGTGGCCAAGACACTACACAGGTGAAGTATTTGAAGGCATCAATTTTGAATGTGATGACGATGGAGAATTCCAGCAATTCGATAATGAAAGAGTCCCGATGGGTGATGTGTTCTCATGCTCAAGTGCTGAATTAGAAGACAGACCATATTGGTGTGATTCTCCTTGCGGACTTGTTGGGTTTAGTGTAGAAGAAGAAACTGTGGTTGCTTCTGATGCATGTTTGAAAATCATAAAAAGATGGACAGTCATTGATTGGTGTACTTGGGATCCAAATGGAACCAACCCAGTTGATGACGCTAATGATACAGATAATGATTCTTTTGTAGCTGTAGCTGATTGGACAGACCCTTCATGCTTTGGTTGTGAAGAGAATCAACCTGGAAGTCCGTATTACTTCAGATATACTGATTTTGATCCAGACGGGTACTATACCTTTGATCAAGTCATTGTCGTTGTTGACGATAGTGATCCTACGATCAGTGCACCTGAAACATATACGCAGTCTACGGACGGTGGCGCTACATCTAAAGAAGATGATACACTTTGTACTGGTGAAGGTACAGTATCTGCTTCTGCTGCAGATTCATGTGGTGGAGAAGAATCAGCAGGTGATTTCCTAAGCTGGACAATCAACAGATATGAAAATGGGGAACTAGTGGCAACGAAGAATGCGACTGGCGAAGAAGTAACCATGAGTACAGGTGAAGGTTCACCTGGAGACATGCATAGAATCGTTTGGATCACATCTGATGGGTGTGGCAACAGTGCAGAAGCTGAAACCATGGTAACCTTTGGTGATGATGTGCCACCTACACCATTGTGTGTGTCAGGTGTGACAACAGCATTTATGGAATCGAACGGTCAGGTGGCTATATGGGCTTCAGATTTTGACCTAGGTAGTTTTGATAATTGTACATCGCTTGACTTCACAATTGTACCATCTGGTGCTGAGCCTGCTCAACCAGGTACGGAAGAATTTGAAGAGCAGAGAAACTACACATTGAGATGTGATGACGTCACTAACTTCATCGAATTCAATGTCTATGTTTGGGATGCAAATGGACTTGGTGATTTCTGTACGGTAGGTGTACTTGTCGGTGGAGAATGTAACCCTAGTGATGATGGATCTTCTGGATTCTTAGTAGCTGGATCTATCCAGACAGAAAATGGTGACTTGGTTAATGGTGTATTGACAACAATTGAGTCAAATGAATTGGAAGAATTCCCTAAAACTCAAACCACGGGTAATAACGGACAGTATGCATTTGCATCTACTCCAGAAGGGTTTAATTACACGATATCAGTAGATAAAAATGACAATCACTTGAATGGTGTGAGTACACTTGATCTTGTCTTGATGCAAAAGCACATACTTGGCATCGAGGAGTTCACAACAGCATACAAAACAATTGCTGCTGATGCCAATAATGATGGTAGAATCAGTGCACTTGATTTAATTGCATTAAGAGAGCTGATCTTAGGTAGAGATCTTGAGTTGGCTAACAATACCAGTTGGAGATTTACACCAGCAAATCAGTCAATCTTTGATGTGACCAATCCATTGCCATTTACAGAAAGTATTGAATTACTCGATTTATCTGAAAACAGCTTAGAAGAAGATTTCATTGGAATCAAGATAGGTGATGTCAATGGTAATGCATCAGCAAATAGCTTGCAAACAGGCGAAGTGAGAACTGCAGGACATGCAAACTTCGTATTGGCAGATGAAGATGTAGATGCGAATCAGTTGGTTGCGGTACCTGTGACAGCAAATGACTTTAACAATGTATATGGATTCCAGTTCACAATGAATCTGAACGGTCTGTCATATGTTGGTATTGAGCAAGGATCGATTGATGTCTCTGCGGCTAATCTTGCGGACTTCGGTGACCATTTGACAATGTCATGGGAATCTTCAGAAGCGATAACTACTGCTGAAACATTATTCACATTAGTATTCAAAGCCACTGAAGATGTGACATTAAGCAATGCCATCGATGTCAACTCAGAAAAGACTTCATCAGAGTTGTATAAGAATGAGAGCCTAGATGTATTCAATCTGGATGTAGCATTCACTACTGAAATTGACGCTTCATTTACTGTTCTACAGAATGAGCCAAATCCGTTTAACGATCAAACGACCATCGGTTTTGTTCTTCCAGAACGTGCAAGCACAACAATTCAGATAGTTAACGCAGCAGGTACAGTGGTATCCACTGAAACTGCAATCTATGACAAAGGGTTCAATCAGAAAACATTGAACAGAAGCGACATCAACTTAGCGACTGGCATTTACTACTATACAATAGAAAGTAGTAATCAATCAGCTTCGAAAAAGATGATAGTTGTTAACGAATAGTAGTATAACATGACTATAGAATCAGTCCATCATTGGACTGATTCTATTTTCTAAAATTCCCCCATTTTTATTTAGACTATTATAAATCCAATTATCCCTTATACGTATTTCTGAAAAGAGCACAATCAAAGGAGATAACCAAAAAGAAAGAACGGCACACATTAATGCGATTTCACAATTTTTAGAATTGTAGAGTTACAATAATTAGAATTTTATCTTAGTTTTGATCTTCATTTCGTACGATTCAATAATTTGAGTCTACAGAATGAAGATCATTCTATTTTGGGTGAGTTTGAAAAGGTTTTTTGCCGAAGTGGTGGTCCCGATGATTATCGGGAGGAAGACACGCTATCCAAATAGTTGGATTTACACTAAATTGATATAACATTTGCCGAAGTGGTGGAACCTGCCTGCCGGCAGGCAGGTTGGAAGACACGCTGGACAATATCCAAGAAGTTGGAATAAACATTATATGCCGAAGTGGTGGAACCGATAGCTATTGGGAGGAAGACACGCTAAACAATATCCAAGAAGTTGGAGAATAAAACATTATATGCCGAAGTGGTGGAACCTGCCTGCCGGCAGGCAGGTTGGTAGACACGCTAAACAATATCCAAATAGTTGGATTTATACTAAATTGACATAACATTTGCCGAAGTGGTGGAATTGGTAGACACGCTGGATTCAAAATCCAGTGCATTCACGTGCGTGAGGGTTCGAGTCCCTCCTTCGGTAC
>CALLFA010000159.1 GCA_937997635.1 uncultured Saprospiraceae bacterium
ACTGGTGCAACTGGTGCTGTGGGTCCGCAAGGTCCTCAAGGTGATACGGGCGCTACTGGTGCTACTGGTCCACAAGGACCGCAAGGTGATACTGGTGCTACTGGTCCACAAGGTCCTGCTGGTCAAGATGGTGCTACTGGCGCAACTGGTGCTGTAGGTCCACAAGGACCGCAAGGTGATACAGGCGCTACTGGTGCTCAAGGTCCTGCTGGTCAGGATGGGGCTACTGGTGCAACTGGTGCTGTAGGGCCACAAGGTCCTCAAGGTGATACGGGCGCAACCGGTGCTACTGGTCCACAAGGACCGCAAGGTGATACAGGCGCTACTGGTGCTACTGGTCCTCAAGGTCCTGCTGGTCAGGATGGGGCTACTGGTGCAACTGGTGCTGTAGGTCCGCAAGGTCCTCAAGGTGATACAGGCGCTACTGGTGCTACTGGTCCTCAAGGACCGCAAGGTGATACGGGCGCAACAGGTGCTCAAGGTCCTGCTGGTCAGGATGGGGCTACGGGTGCAACTGGTGCTGTAGGTCCACAAGGTCCTCAAGGTGATACTGGCGCAACTGGTGCTACTGGTCCTCAAGGACCGCAAGGTGATACGGGCGCAACAGGTGCTCAAGGTCCTGCTGGTCAAGATGGGGCTGCAGGTGCTACTGGCGCTGTTGGTCCGCAAGGACCTCAAGGTGATACTGGCGCTACTGGTGCTTCTGGTCCACAAGGACCGCAAGGTGATACGGGTGCTGTTGGCGCTACTGGTCCGCAAGGCCCGCAAGGTGATACTGGTGCTACTGGTGCAACAGGCCCGCAAGGCCCTGCTGGTCAAGACGGTTCTACTGGTGCAACTGGTGCTACTGGTCCACAAGGACCACAAGGTGATACCGGTGCTGTTGGTGCTACTGGTCCACAAGGTCCTACAGGAGCAACTGGTGCAGCTGGAACAAATGGTATCAACTGTTGGGATAATAATGGTGATGGCATAAATGATGCAAGTGAAGATAGAAATGGTGATGGCGTATTCAATGCATTAGATTGTGATGGTCCTGCTGGTCAAACTGGAGCTACTGGTCCTGTTGGTCCACAAGGCCCGCAAGGAGATACGGGTGCAACTGGAGCTACTGGTCCTGCCGGCCCTCAAGGAGATACTGGTGCAACTGGAGCGAACGGCATCAACTGTTGGGATAATAATGGTGATGGCATAAATGATGCGAGTGAAGATAGAAATGGTGATGGCGTATTCAATGCATTAGATTGTGATGGTCCTGCTGGTCAAACTGGAGCTACTGGTCCTGTTGGTCCACAAGGCCCGCAAGGAGATACGGGCGCAACCGGTGCTACTGGTCCTGCCGGCCCTCAAGGAGATACTGGTGCAACCGGAGCTACTGGCGCGTCTGGAGCGAACGGCATCAATTGTTGGGATAATAATGGTGATGGCATAAATGATGCAAGTGAAGATAGAAACGGTGATGGCGTATTCAATGCATTAGATTGTGATGGTCCTGCTGGTCAAACTGGGGCTACTGGTCCTGTTGGTCCACAAGGTCCGCAAGGAGATACGGGTGCAACTGGAGCTACTGGTCCTGCCGGCCCTCAAGGGGATACTGGTGCAACCGGAGCTACTGGTGCTTCTGGAGCAAACGGCATCAATTGTTGGGATAATAATGGTGATGGCATAAATGATGCAAGTGAAGATAGAAACGGTGATGGCGTTTTCAATGCGCTAGATTGTGATGGTCCTGCTGGCCAAACTGGGGCTACTGGTCCTGTTGGTCCACAAGGTCCACAAGGAGATACGGGTGCAACTGGAGCTACTGGCCCACAAGGTCCACAAGGTGATACAGGTGCAACTGGCGCTCAAGGTCCTGCTGGTCAAGATGGTGCTACAGGTCCTACTGGGGCGACTGGCCCTATTGGTCCTCAAGGTGAAACGGGTGCAACTGGTGCTACGGGCGCTGCTGGTATAAATTGTTGGGATACTAACGGTGACGGGATTAATAGCCCAGAAGAAGATATAAACGGAGATGGCGTTTTCAACGCACAGGATTGTGATGGACCTGCTGGTCAAGCCGGTCCTACTGGTCCTGTAGGTCCACAAGGCCCTGCCGGTCAAGATGGTGCGACAGGCGCTACTGGTGCTACTGGCCCTGCTGGTCCGCAAGGAGAAACTGGGGCAACTGGTGCTACTGGTGCTGCTGGTCCGCAAGGGGAAACTGGCGCTACTGGTCCTTCTGGTCCGCAAGGGGAAACTGGCGCTACTGGAGCCGCTGGTCCACAAGGAGAAACAGGCGCTACTGGTCCTGCTGGTCCACAAGGAGATATTGGTGCTACTGGCCCATCTGGTCCACAAGGGGAAACTGGCGCTACTGGGCCTGCTGGGCCGCAAGGTGCAGAGGGTCCACAAGGAGATGCTGGTGCCACTGGTGCTACTGGTGCTACAGGTCCACAAGGTCCGCAAGGTGATACTGGTGCAACTGGTCCTGCTGGTCCACAAGGTGAAACTGGTGCTACTGGTCCTCAAGGGGATACTGGTCCTGCTGGCGCTACTGGTCCTGCTGGTGCTACTGGTCCACAAGGTGAAACTGGTCCACAAGGAGCAACTGGTCCAGAAGGTGCTCAAGGTCCTCAGGGTACACAAGGAGATATTGGAGCAACTGGTGCTCAAGGGGAAACTGGTCCACAAGGTGCTACTGGCCCTCAAGGATTACAAGGTCCTCAAGGCGAAACTGGGGCAACTGGTGCTCAAGGTCCTCAAGGATTGCAGGGTGATAGTGGCCCTGCTGGTGCTACTGGCCCACAAGGTTCTCAAGGAGCTACTGGCCTTCAGGGAGAAACTGGTCCACAAGGTGCTACTGGTCCTGCAGGTCCACAAGGACCGCAAGGTGATACTGGTGCAACTGGCCCGCAAGGCCCTGCTGGTGTAAATGGTATTAACTGTTGGGATACTAACGCTAACGGTGTAAATGATGGTGGAGAAGATACAAATGGAGACGGCGTATTTAATTCTCTTGATTGTGCTGGTCCAACTGGTGCGACTGGTGCCACTGGTTCTACAGGCCCGCAAGGTCCACAAGGCGACATTGGAGCTACTGGTGCTCAAGGCCCAGCTGGTGTAAATGGCGTTAACTGCTGGGATAGCAATGGTAATGGAGTCAATGACGCTTCTGAAGATACTAACGGAGATGGTGTATTTAATGCACAAGACTGTACAGGACCTCAAGGAGCCACTGGTGCTACTGGTGCAATAGGCCCTCAAGGCCCTCAAGGTGATTCTGGTGCAACTGGCTCAATTGGAGCCCAAGGCCCTGCAGGTGTAAATGGCGTAAACTGTTGGGATACTAATGGCAATGGAGTAAATGATGCTTCTGAAGATACTAATGGAGATGGTGTATTTAATGCACAAGATTGTTCAGGTCCGCAAGGTGCTACTGGTGCTACTGGTGCAGTAGGTCCTCAAGGTCCTCAAGGGGAAACTGGTCCTACTGGCTCTCAAGGTGAAACTGGTGCTACTGGTGCTACTGGTCCTGCTGGTCCGCAAGGTGATGCTGGTCCTACTGGTGCTCAAGGTGAAACTGGTGCTACTGGTCCTGCTGGTCCTACTGGCCCACAAGGTGAAACTGGTGTTGCAGGACCACAAGGTGTGCAAGGAGAAACTGGTCCTGCCGGTCCTGCTGGTCCGCAAGGAGAAACCGGAGCTGCTGGCCCACAAGGTGTACAAGGCGAAACAGGTGCTACTGGTGCAACCGGTCCTGCTGGTGCTCAAGGTGAAACTGGTCCTACTGGTCCTGCTGGCCCACAAGGTGTACAAGGCGAAACAGGTGCTACTGGCCCTGAAGGTGCTCAAGGTGAAGCTGGACCAACTGGTCCTGCAGGTATTCAAGGAGAAACAGGTCCTACTGGCCCACAGGGTGCCACTGGAGCTCAAGGAGAAACAGGTCCTACTGGTCCTGAAGGTCCTGCTGGCCCACAAGGTGATACTGGTGCAACTGGTGCACAAGGATCACAAGGTGAGGTTGGTCCAACTGGTCCGCAAGGTCCTCAAGGCGACACTGGCCCTACAGGTGCTACTGGCGCTCAAGGTCCTCAAGGTGATGCTGGTCCAACTGGTGCGACAGGTCCTCAAGGCCCGCAAGGTGATGCAGGCCCTACAGGTGCAACAGGTCCTCAAGGTCCACAAGGCGAAACTGGAGCTACAGGTGCCACAGGTGATGCTGGACCTGCTGGTCCAACTGGTGCTACTGGATCACCTGGTATCAATTGCTGGGATAATAACGGTAACGGCATAAACGATGCTAACGAAGATAGAAATGGTGATGGAGTGTTTGACGCACTAGATTGTGATGGTCCTGCTGGCGCAACTGGTGCGACAGGTGCTACTGGTCCTCAAGGTGAAACAGGCGCAACTGGTGCGACAGGTGCTACGGGTCCGCAAGGTCCACAGGGTGAAACTGGAGCTACTGGTGCTACAGGAGCGACAGGTCCTGCTGGTCCAACTGGTGCGACAGGTGCAACTGGCTCCTCTGGAATTAACTGTTGGGATAATAATGGTGACGGCATAAATGATCCTAGCGAGGATAGAAATGGTGATGGTGTGTTTGACGCATTAGATTGTGATGGTCCTGCTGGTCAAACAGGTGCGACGGGTGCTGCTGGTCCGCAAGGTCCGCAAGGGGAACCTGGTGCTGTAGGCGCTACTGGTGCAACTGGTGGACAAGGTCCTGCTGGTCCAACTGGTGCTACAGGTTCACCTGGAATTAATTGCTGGGATAATAATGGTGATGGTATAAACGATGCCAGCGAAGATAGAAATGGTGATGGGGTATTTGACGCATTAGATTGTGACGGCCCTGCTGGTCAAACTGGTGCTACAGGTGCTGTAGGTCCGCAAGGTCCTCAAGGTAATACGGGCGCAACTGGTGCTACTGGTCCTGTAGGTCCACAAGGTGAAACTGGTGCGACGGGAGCCACTGGTCCTGCTGGTCCAAGTGGTCCTACTGGTGCTACTGGTGCATCCGGAATTAATTGTTGGGATAATAATGGGGACGGCATAAACGATCCTAGCGAGGATAGAAATGGTGATGGCGTGTTTGACGCATTAGATTGCGATGGCCCTGCTGGCGCGACTGGTGCGACAGGACCTGCTGGCCCACAAGGCGCAACTGGTGCTCAAGGTCCTGCTGGACAAGATGGTGCGACAGGTGCTACTGGCCCGCAAGGCGAAACTGGTGCAACTGGTGCTACTGGTGCTGTAGGACCGCAAGGTGAAACTGGTGCTCAAGGTCCTGCTGGACAGGATGGCGCAACTGGTGCTACAGGCCCACAAGGTCCTCAAGGTGATACTGGCGCAACTGGTGCTACAGGCCCACAAGGTCCGCAAGGTGATACTGGTGCTCAAGGTCCTGCTGGTCAGGATGGTGCGACAGGTGCTACTGGTGCCGTAGGTCCGCAAGGCCCACAAGGTGATACTGGCGCAACTGGTGCTACAGGCCCACAAGGTGATACGGGTGCGACAGGTGCTACTGGACCTCAAGGTCCTCAAGGTGATACTGGTGCTCAAGGTCCTGCTGGTCAAGATGGCGCGACAGGTGCTACTGGCGCTGTAGGTCCGCAAGGCCCACAAGGTGATACGGGTGCAACAGGTGCTACTGGTCCGCAAGGTCCTGCTGGTCAAGACGGAGCTACTGGTGCAACTGGTGCTGTAGGTCCTCAAGGCCCACAAGGTGATACTGGTGCAACAGGTGCCACTGGTCCGCAAGGTCCTGCTGGTCAAGACGGAGCTACTGGTGCAACTGGTGCTCAAGGCCCTGCTGGTCAAGATGGAGCTACTGGTGCTACTGGTGCTCAAGGTCCTGCTGGTCAAGACGGAGCTACTGGTGCAACTGGTGCTGTAGGTCCGCAAGGTCCTCAAGGGGAAACAGGCGCTACTGGTCCTCAAGGCCCGCAAGGTGATACGGGTGCTACAGGCCCACAAGGTCCTCAAGGTGATACTGGTGCTCAAGGTCCTGCTGGTCAGGATGGTGCGACAGGTGCTACTGGTCCTCAAGGCCCGCAAGGTGATACTGGCGCAACTGGTGCTACAGGCCCACAAGGTCCGCAAGGTGATACGGGTGCCACTGGACCTCAAGGTCCACAAGGTGATACAGGCGCTACTGGCGCTCAAGGCCCTGCTGGTCAAGATGGAGCTACTGGTGCTGTAGGTCCACAAGGACCTCAAGGTGATACTGGCGCAACTGGTACTACTGGACCACAAGGTCCTCAAGGTGATACTGGTGCTACTGGTGCTACTGGACCACAAGGTCCTCAAGGTGATACTGGTGCTCAAGGTCCTGCTGGTCAGGATGGAGCTACTGGTGCAACTGGTGCTACTGGTCCTCAAGGCCCGCAAGGTGATACTGGTGCTACTGGACCACAAGGTCCTCAAGGTGATACTGGTGCTCAAGGTCCTGCTGGACAGAACGGAGCTACGGGCGCAGACGGTGCTCAAGGTCCTGCTGGACAAGATGGTGCGACGGGTGCTACTGGCCCGCAAGGCGAAACTGGTGCTACTGGTGCTGTAGGTCCTGCTGGTCAGGATGGTGCTACTGGTGCAGACGGTGCTCAAGGTCCTGCTGGTCCAACTGGTGCTACTGGCCCTCAAGGGTCTCAAGGCCCTGCTGGTGACACTGGCCCACAAGGTCCTGCTGGTCCTCAAGGATCTCAAGGATCCGAAGGTCCTCAAGGTCCTGAAGGTCCACAAGGTGCAGAAGGTCCGCAAGGTCCTGAAGGCCCTGCTGGTCCACAAGGTGCTGCTGGAGCTCAAGGTCCTGCTGGATCTCAAGGTCCTGCTGGTGTACAAGGAGAGGTTGGACCACAAGGTCCGCAAGGTCCTGCTGGTGCTCAAGGTCCTGCTGGTGCTCAAGGTGCTGAAGGTGCTCAAGGTGACACTGGTCCACAAGGCGCTGCTGGCCCTCAAGGTCCTGCTGGTGCTCAAGGAACCGAAGGTCCTCAGGGAGAAACGGGAGCTACTGGCCCTCAAGGCCCACAAGGTGATGCAGGTCCACAAGGCGCTGCTGGTCCGCAAGGTGCTCAAGGCGCACAAGGTGCTGAAGGTCCTCAAGGCCCGCAAGGTGCTCAAGGTGCTCAAGGGCCTGTTGGTCCACAAGGTGAAGCTGGTGCACAAGGCCCTGCTGGTGCTCAAGGTCCTGTTGGTCCACAAGGTGAAACTGGCTCAGCTGGAGCTGAAGGCCCGCAAGGTGCTCAAGGTCCTGTTGGACCGCAAGGTGATACTGGTCCTGCAGGTGCTCAAGGTCCACAAGGTTCCGTTGGTCCTCAAGGTCCAGAAGGCCCACAAGGTCCGCAAGGTGAGATAGGCCCAGCTGGTGCTGCAGGTGCTCAAGGTCCATCAGGTGCTCAAGGTCCAGCTGGAGAACAAGGTGCTGTAGGCCCTCAAGGCCCTCAAGGTCCATCAGGCCCACAAGGTTCATCAGGTGCTCAAGGTCCTCAAGGTCCTCAAGGTCCAAGAGGAGATCAAGGTGCAATTGGCCCTCAAGGTCCTCAAGGCCCTAGTGGCCCACAAGGTCCCGTCGGTCCGCAAGGCCCTGTTGGTGCTCAAGGTCCTAAAGGTGATGCAGGAGGATTAACATCTAGAAGAGGTTCATTCCCTATTCCTTCTTTCACAGCAGCCTTAGCAGGTGAAACTTCTGGTACATTCAATGATGCTAACTTTGCTCCTGAAAGTGGTGAAGCAGGTACTTGGGTTGTCGAGCAGTTAACCATCAACGATGATACTAATCCAGACGGTACACACGCTAGCATGAGAATCACGTATACATTCCCTGAACTATCTATAAACACATTGAATGCTTATATTCAGGAAATAAACGAATTAGATGATAATGTTAATTTTTCAATAAACCTTAGAGGTGATGTGACAACTAACCAATTAAGGGTAAATATTACTAGAAAAGACAATCAAGAGGTATGGGATGATGTATATTCCTTCCTACTGACTATATTATTTTAAAAAATTGTTCTAACTTTATAATCGAAGAGAGGAATCCCTAAGCCTCTCTTCGATTTTTTTTAACCCAAAAATCGTTTTCTATGCTTTTTCTATTGAAAAGGCTTTCTTTCGTTATAGTATTATGCCTTTTAGCCTATACAAGTATTTCTGCTCAATTAGGCTCTAACTCTATTTCTGGTGGCTTTATTCCAGAAGGTGGCTTCATTACTATTTTTGGACATCACAGCTTTATGGAAGGAAGCGGCTTCGTCAAACCTGGAATTATAAATACATATAGAAGTTCAGACCCAGGATATATCGTATATGCAAAAAATAGTACTTGGACTGGTGCTAGTCATAATCAATTTGTCGATGGTTATGTAAAAACGTATCATACAGGGGCATTTACTTTTCCTGTAGGACATAGAGAACATTATAGACCTATTATGCTGCATAGTGCAGAAAAGTCTTTAGTTGGTTATTACATGGAGGACCCGACCACTATAAGCGCTGCTTTTAACAGAGGCATTGAAAATATTAGTAATAAAGAGTTTTGGAATGTGTCTCTTGGCGAAGAAACTAAAATCACTTGTACGTGGGATAAATCAAGTGAGCTCGATCCAGAAAGTTTATCAACACTATCTATCATTGGACTTAATAAAGATGGAGTGTGGGAAACAATCCAGTCTGAGATCGACCTAACGGTTTTAAACACATCGCATTTTGATGGGTCTTTCCACCCTACTCATAAATCAACACTTGATCATGGATCAATAACGACATCTTCAAAAGTAAGCCCTGAAGCATATGAATACTTTACGTTGGGTTATGTTAAAGAGAATGAGAAGGAAAGTAATTTTGCTGCTAATATTTATCCTAATCCTCAATTCGTTGGATCAAATTTTACAGTAGCACTTGAAGATTTCAATGCTAATTCCATTGAAGTAAAGGTGTACACTGCTCATAATGGCTTATTATTTAGTAAAGTCATTGATGTATTACCTTCAACAACTCAGGTGGAATTGCCTTTTAAATTTAAAGAATCTGGTCCTTATATTATCAGCCTTATTTCTGAGAAAACGGTGATCCATAAGAATATTGTGGTCGTAGATCCTTAGTAGATTAAAAAGGTAAATCGTCGAATTCCTCTATTTTCGGTCCGTTTGAATCTTTATTATTTGAAACATTATCTTCCTGAGGGAAAGATGGATCAGATATAGATGATTTCTTATTCCCAGCATCTTGTGAAGATTCTTGAGGTTTTTCTACTCTCCAGGCATTCAAATTAGTAAAATACTTATCATTCCATTCTCTACCTCTTAGGTCAAAGTAAACCTTTACAGTACTCCCCTCTTCATATCCATCTATTATACCACATCGATCCTGCGTACATTGGAATTTTATAAATTGAGGATATTGTCCATCTGTTTTTACAATGAACTCTCTTGTTTGAAATGTTGCTGATTTGGTGACAACTTCATATACTTTATGAAGTATTCCTTCTAGTTCGTATGACATAAAGGCAAATATAAAATCTTTATATAGAAGATTTATACATATGACAGAGATTTAAGCTAAAACTGAAGATTTTATAGTTAGAATTTAATGCTCTTTAATAAGCTTTAGCAAAAAGTACTCTCTGCTCAGATGGTTTACCTGATAACACACATTTACCTCGTTCCTTTTGATTATTTAAAGGAATGCATCGGATTGTCGCTTTGGTTAACTCTTTCACTTTCATTTCTGTTTCGACGCTTCCATCCCAATGAGCTGATATAAATCCACCTTTATTTTCCAAGGTTTCTTTGAATTCATCGAACGTATCTACTTGAGTAATGCGATCATCTCTGAAAGTCTTTGATCTGTTAAATAAATTCGTTTGAATTTCCGAAAGCAACTTTTGAATTTCAGTTCCTAAATTATTTAGTGGTATTGACATTTTCTCTTTAGTATCACGTCTAGCAACTTCAGCAACTCCTTTGTCCAGGTCTCGTTGTCCAATACCAATTCTAATAGGCGTTCCTTTCATCTCATGTTCTGCAAATTTGAAGCCCGGTCGTTTTTTGGTATCATCGTCTATTTTACATCTTATTCCAAGTTGTTTCAATTCTTCAGCAATTTTCTTCGCATGGACCATCAACTCGTCCTTTGGTTTCGGGATTGGAACAATAATAACTTGTGTTGGGGCTAATTTAGGCGGAATTACTAATCCTTCATCATCTGAGTGAACCATGACCATTGCACCAACCATTCTTGTTGTTACTCCCCACGAAGTCGCCCATACATACTCTTCTTTATTGGCGTCTGTCAGATATTTGACATCAAATGCTTTAGCAAAGTTTTGGCCCAAAAAATGAGAAGTACCAGCTTGCAACGCTTTACCA
The DNA here is from genome assembly GCA_937997635.1 of uncultured Saprospiraceae bacterium. GTDB lineage: Bacteria > Bacteroidota > Bacteroidia > Chitinophagales > Saprospiraceae > CALFUK01. The sequence goes on from CALLFA010000159.1 coordinate 10,356, forward strand.
TCTTGCATTAGAGCTTCAACAGTGAAGGTCTCTTCAGCACCAGCGAATCTCTCATGTGGAGTCTTAGCGCCTTTTATAATCGGGATGCCAACAGTATCTTCTAAAAACCGCGTATAAATTTCATGTATGAGCTCTGCCTCCTTAATAGCTTCTTCCTTTGTCGCATGTGCTGTGTGCCCTTCTTGCCAGAGGAACTCAGCTGTACGCAAAAATGGACGAGTTCTCATTTCCCATCGTACGACATTAGCCCATTGATTGATCAACAATGGAAGATCTCTGTAAGATTGAATCCAATCTTTGTATGTATTCCAAATGATTGTTTCAGACGTAGGCCTCACAATCAACTCTTCTTCCAGTTTAGCAGAAGGATCAACAACAACACCATTGCCATTAGGGTCATTCATGAGTCGATGATGAGTAACCACAGCACATTCTTTTGCAAAACCTTCTACGTGTTGTGCTTCTTTACTTAAAAATGACTTTGGGATGAACAAAGGGAAATAAGCATTTACATGTCCAGTATCTTTAAATGCCTTGTCCAATTCAGCTTTCATATTTTCCCAAATGGCATATCCAAGAGGTTTTATCACCATACACCCTCTTACTGCAGAATGATCTGCTAGACCCGCTTTTTTGACTATATCATTATACCATTGTGAGTAATTCTCTTCTCTGGATGTAATAACTTTTGACATTTTAAGATTTTTTTAACAAGTGTTAAAATTTTTCAATCCATTGATAATGAGCTAGATAGAATGTTAAAACAGAAGAAGTCCCTGAAATAGCACCTTTTTCTTAAGAATTAACTTTAACAGGCTTAACACTTGTAAAGGCCTGAATTTAACTAGCAATAAGCCACAAATGTAGTACTTTGATAATGATTATTTAGAGAGAGTCAGTCATTTACAAATAAAATCTGATCACATGAAGCAGCTAAAAATGTGCAGCGGGATTGTCTTAGTTTGGTTTTTACTTGTACTAAATCAATCATATTCTCAGACTTATGATGAGAATGAATATCAATATTCAGAAGATTATGATATTGAATACGATGTCTACGATGACGATGAATACGATTTCGAAGACGATTACACCGAAGCCTCAGGTGACGGAGATTACATTTATAATCCAGTTACAGGAGAGTGGCAGCGAAGCTATTATTACCTAGGGAACACACTTTATTTACTTGATTTGGAGTCCGGAGAATATTATGCAGTCGGAAATTCCTACAGACAAGCAATAGGATATCCTAATCAATACTACAATCCTTATTGGAATGGAAGATCAAGGTTTGCATTAAATGTAAATTTTGGTAGAAACTTCTACAACCCATTTTCTTTTGGGTATGATTCATTTGGATATTACCCATACCGTCGGCGTTCATATAGTAGGAGTCCAATTTGGTACGTAGGCTTCTCCACTGGTTTTTTCAATTTTGGTTTTGGTAATAATTATGGAAGGCCTTATCGAAACCAATTCTATGGTTATAATGGCTATGGATACTATGGATATAATCAGCGATTTGGTCGAAACAGATATTTCGGTTATGGCAATAGATTTTATTCAAATCGTTATTTTGGTTTTAATAGAGCTTATAGACCAAATAGGTTCTCGCGTGGCTATGGATATAATGGGATCTATAGGAATAACAATAGGTCTAATCGAAGATATAATTCCGATAGAAATCGATCAAGTTCTGGCAGAATAGGCTCTAGATCTGGAAGAAATCAACCTCCTGGCAGAAGTCGAAATTTTAGAAATAATCGTAGCACAGCTAGAGGAATAATTTCATCAAGGTCCTCTAACCCACTGAGTCGAGATATAACTACTAGGAATAGATCAAATTTTTCAAATAGGCCAAGCAAACGCGTATCAAGCTCGACAAGAAGTAGAAATACTTCTCCAAACAGATTTGGTGAAGGTCGGACAAATTCTTCAAGCAGATCTTTATTATCGTCTAGAGATATAGATCAAGGCAGAAGGTCTAGCAATATTTCTTCTTTAAGAGGCTTATCCAACGATAGTTCTCCAAGAAGATCATCATCCACTAGATCATCTAACAGCATTAGAGGTAATTCAACTGAAACCAGATCGTCATCAAACAGTTCATCAAGTAACAGATCGCCAATTAATAGATCGCCAAGCAGTAGACCCTCAAGCAATAGATCGCCAAGTAGCAGATCATCAGGTAGTAGATCGCCAAGTAGCAGATCATCAAGCAGTAGATCGTCAAGTAGTAGATCATCAAGCAATAGATCGCCAAGTAACAGATCATCAAGCAGTAGATCGCCAATTAGCAGATCATCAAGTAGTAGATCATCAAGTAGCAGATCATCAAGTAGTAGATCGTCAAGTAGCAGATCATCAAGCAGTAGATCGTCAAGTAGTAAGTCGTCAAGAAGTAGATCGTCAAATAGTAGATCGTCAAGTAGTAAGTCGTCAAGAAGAAGTAGGTCAAACAGTAATTAGATCATCATGACATTGTCGACAAATAGGAGATCGTAAAGTCGACCTCTGAAGTATCGAATTCAAAACAAATCATACAAATGATAGCTATTATCAGAATTAAATTCGCTCATTCTATGATACGTATGCTTATCTTTTGGATTCTAAATGTTAAAAAACACGTAATTTAGTTAAAACTAGAACCTTAAGAGGCAATTTTGCGTCATAATGGTGTACGTTTTACTTATAAAGTCTAATTGAAAAGTCAAATAGGCGATAGTTAAAAAACAGAATTAAATGCTTAGATTTCGTATATTGCAGATCAAGCATAAGTTTAAGAAAGTCAATGGATTTACACATAAAAAATATAAATATGAGAACGTTTAATATCAAGTCAACCATTTTATCATTAATCGCACTCTTTTTTGTTGCGACAGCAGCTCAGGCTCAGTTTGATGATGTTTATTACAGTGCTTCAGATGAAGCTCATTTTGTTGAAGTTGAAGAAAAATATGTACCAGAAACTAGAAATGATTATGGTTACAGCAGCTTTGATGAAGATGATGGTTACTACTACACATCTAGAATCAGAAGATTTAGTAGACCTTCAAGTTCAATAGGTTACTTCTCACCTGTTTACACAAATGCATACAACTATGGTGGATATACCCCATTTGGGTTCAACAATGGTTTTGTGAATAGATCAAGTGTATTTAGCAACAATGCGTTTGCTTACAGTAGATTCTCAAATCCATACATAACACCTAATAATCGAGTTTTTTCCACTTTCGGTGGAGTGAATAACATCAACCGATTCGGTGGTGGTGGATTCTCAAATGCTTACTACTGTCCTCCAGTTGGTGGTTTTGTAACACCAAGAGCGATAAACAATAATCAAAGTACTACAAGAAATGTATCTAATGTGACTTCTGCAAGAAGATCTGGATCTGTATCTAGTTCTACTCCAAGAACCACTACTAGAACTACAAGAACTGCAAGAGACTTTAGAAGTTCTACTTCAAATTCAAGTTCAGTAAGAAGAACTAGCCCAAGAACTTCTACTAGAACGAATAGAGCAAGCAGTAGCTTTGGAAGAAGTTCTTCAACAAGATCAAGTTCTGTTAGAAGTTCAGGTTCTTCTTCAAGATCTAGTTCAGTAAGAAGCTCTGGCTCTTCTAGAGGCTCAAGAGGATAAGAAAGATTACGTTTTCAATAAGTAAATTACATAAGGTGGCTGAATAAACTATTCAACCACCTTTTTTTATGCCCATAACTATCTCGTCGTGTAGAATACTCATAACTTACTACCATAAAACCATAGTAACTATATGTTTCGTAATACAATCATATCCACAGCACTTCTATTAAGTATTTTTAGCATATCCTATACACAAACAATAATTGAAGCGGTACGTTATTCATCCTTTGATTATGGAAGTACAGCTAGATCAATAGGCGTAGGTGGCGCTTTTACTGCCATTGGAGCGGATATTTCCGCATCAACCATCAATCCAGCTGGACTTGGTGAATATAGATTTGGAGAATTTGTATTTTCGTTCGGTGTAAATCTTGATAATCAAGATGCTACTCTTGGCGGACAGACAATGGGAAATTCAAAGGTAACATCTAACATAGGCGTTCTCGGCTATGTTTCCACAAACAGGCACAGATCTACTTCAGCACTAAACTATTCGAGCTTTGCCATTTCATTGAATAGATTTTTAAGTTTCGATAATGCTTTCGAGTTTCGAGGAGATACACCGGGTTCCATTACTCAGAGATTCGTTGAGAGAGCCAATACTTTAGGGTTGAATGACCTAGATAACTTTGAAGCGGGACCTGCATTTGATACAGGAGCTATTTTTGATTTTGATGAAGATCAATTTTATGAAACTGATTTTGGTGATTTCACTGCTGTGTTGCCTAAAACACAAACAGTATCACGTGAAGGTTCTGGATCAGAATTAAACATCGGCTATGGAGCAAGTTTGAAAAGCAATTTGTCTTTTGGTATCAATTTAGGAATTCCAATATTCACATTTACAGAGCGAAAAGAGTATTCGGAGTTTGATCAAGATAATAACATAGACTTTTTCGAAGATTTAGAATATGTAGAAATGCTTGAGACGGCTGGTGTTGGTATAAATGCAAAAATTGGTGTCATTTATAAATTAAATAATAAAATAAAACTTTCTCTTGCTGGGCATACACCAAGTGCTATGTTTTTATCGGATGAATTTTTTACAGATTTGACCTATGCTTTCAACGATACAGGAAGTACAGAATCCTCTCTTGCACAGAGTCCTAATGGTGAATTTGAATATCAATTCACCACTCCTTGGAGAGCTATACTTGGAGGAGCCTATATTTTCACCTTAGGTGGCAATTTAGTTCAAAAGCGAAATGAAGAAGCTGCGGCATTTGCAGCAAGAAGAAAAGCTCAAACAAAAGGGTTCTTAACTGCAGAGGTCGAATTCGTCGGTTACACTAATTCCAATTTTAATCTTACAGCTAATAGTAATGATCCTTTGGATGCAGAATTTGAACAAACACTAAATAACGAAATCACGACCAGTTTAAAATCTGTACCAATAGTAAAAGTAGGTGCCGAAATAGCTAAAGGTGATTTCAGATATCGAGCAGGTGTACGATACCAACCCTCCATTTTTATAAATGACGATGCTGCGACAATTCGTTATAGTGGTGGAATCGGCATCCGCATAAACAGGGTATTTATTGATTTAGCAGCTACGTTTGATACAACTTCACTTAACTATAGTCCCTACTTTTTAGTTGACCCTACTGAAAATCAAGTCGTAAATGTTGAAGGGACACGTATCAATGCCGATTTGACTTTTGGTTATAAGATCTAGATTAAAGATATAAACCTCGGCTGATGGTTTTTCAGCCAAGGTTTATTACTCAATTTTAATAACCAAACAATATTCTTGAGAGAATATATTTCTAGATTCTATTATATGACATAGAACTAAAACTGTGCCAATAATGTAATCTTGACTGATTAATATTAAACTTGCTAAAGAGAGTATTCACTGAATCTACACCTTCAATTTTTTAGGTGTATGATGCTTCAAAGCCTAATCCGAAAAATACTGCTCTTTCGATACATGTGGCATTGAAATAAACGAATTTTTGAATTTTCACCTTTGTTGCAAGTTACAAACTCGCAACTGCGCATTTTCATTTTCTTTGTTGCAAGTGCAAACCTGCAACTGCGGCATTGAAATAAACGATATTCAGTTTCGTTGGAAGTTGAAAACTCGCAAATGAGCAATAAAAAGGGGCTAAACTTATACAAAGTCTAGCCCCTTTTTTATTTGTTCAATTGATGCTAACCACCGAAATCATCGAAGGCGATATTTTCTTCAGGAACTCCTAAGTGTAACCATTGTTGTCCGATAAATTTGAAATTAGCTATTTAATTGATCCATCCTCAAAGCCACCAACTTTTTTATGTTTTAGTACTTTTATAAGTCCTTATTGATTTCTTTCCTTTAGGCATTTTATTTCTTTTTGTAGTTCAGCAATCAATAGGCTTTGTGTATCTAGCAAATGTTGTTGTTGATTCAATCTCTCGTTTTGATTATTGACCTGCGCATGCTGATCTTTGATTGCTTGAGTTAATATTGGAATCAATTGAATATAGTTGATCCCTTGTAAGTCTTGCGCCTTGCCTTCTTTATCTTCTGCAATCGAGCTTACAGACACCAATTCAGGAAAAACGGGCATGACTTCTTGGGCAATAAAACCGTATTGGATTCCTTCTGGCAACTCAAGGTTTGCAAAATTTGACTGATCAAAATTATATGTTACTGGTCTAAGATCATGAAGTTTATCAACAGCCTCATGAATGTCTAAAACGTCTTTTTTAGTTCGAATGTCAGAGACACCAATAATTTCTCCTGTCATCCCAATGTCACCATTCACTTGTAATTCGTGTGCAGGGGCATTTGTGCCAATGCCAACATTTCCAGCCGTATAGTAAGCGCTGCTGCCAGTATTGCTCCATAATCCACTTCCACCTCCACCTGCAGCGGTTAATGACACCCAACTGTTGCCAACACGGCCTTCCAAATCTGTTCCTGAATATCTAATGGTCCCGTTTGCGTTATCGATGGCATTTCCTAACCTGATGCCTCCATTGACGTGCAGCTTTTCTGTTAGGGCCGTCTGTCCAATCCCAATATTTCCATTAAGACTTAGCCTAAAATGCTCGACAGCGTTAGTTGATAGCGAGACATATCTTTCGCTACCAAGTGATAAGATGCCACTTCCTTCGTCATTCACAATATACATATCAGTCCCATTAAAAGCCATTCCCGCTTTCCATATATTATTTTCTTTAAATCCATATCGGTATCCTGCTGACAAACTTATATTCCCATCGTGAATAGTTAGTTTTTCGCTTGGCATTGTAAGACCTAATCCCAAATGACCAAATTCACTTAAAATCATTCTTGCAGTATCATTTATGCTAAACCAGATTTTACCTCCAGCGTCAAGTGTAATATCTCCATTAACTTCATCATTCTCTAAATACATATCTTGTCCATTGTACTGGAGGTACGCCTTTCTTATTCCGCTTTCTTCCCATCCTAAATATTTACTGTCATGAAAAAACATGCCATCAGTTTTCATTACAGCACGCGAAACACTATTTGTTAAGAATCGTATATCTTCTTCAGCATTAATTCGAATATCTCCAAAATTAGATTGCAAATTTAAATTTGTTGAATTAGTGTAATCATTGAATTCCACAAGACCTAATTCTACGCCTGACTCATTTCCAAAAAGAATTGTACTACTTGGAAATGATGATTGAGGACTAATAAACAGATCACCTTTTAAATCCAGTTTATGTGAAGATGTGGTTAAGGCACCAATTGTCACATTACCTGTTGAGCTTTCTACCCTAACTTGTGCGAGTTGACTATTCAACAGAATGGTAAATATGATTAAAGTGCTTATAAGATATTTCATCTTGGATATATTTTATCAAATGAATAATTAATTACAGCCATCAAGAGTAATGAGGAACCCTGCACCGGAAGGACATGCGAAGTCGCCATGGATAATGGTATTCTCGCCTCCTGTAAACGTTGGTGTAAAACCACTAAGAATAAAACCATCATAAATGATTATTTCACGTCTGGCATCGAATGTTTCGTTACTTGTATATGTTTCTTCCAGAGTTTCTATTTCAGGACAAGAAGTCGTATAACTGCCAATGCAACTACTCGTATAGATGGCGTTGCGGATAAGGTTTGAAGGTTGCACTCCAAAGCCAAGACTCAGATTAATCCTTGTATTTGTTAAATGACAATAACTCATCATTGAACCTCCATTTTGTGGAATAATTGGATTATTAGGATCGAAACACGGCGTTGTAGCACTATTACCGTTGGCAGCCCAGATATTACCACAATCATCAATTTGAGTATTGTTACCATTCCAAACACAATCCTGTTTATGTGGTGATCCAAAGACATGGCCCATTTCATGACAAAAGACATTTAATTCCCAACTAGGCAAAGTAAAGCCAAGACTAGATGAAAAAAATGGCTCAGAATATGGCGTATTCATAACCAAGTGAAACACAGTGACTTGTTTCAGAATCAGTCCCACAAGGGGAGCCACTATCAACAAGATCACAAAAGCCACCAATGCCATTTGCTAAGCCTCCTATCCCACTTGTGGCTCCTATATAGTGACCAATATCAGCTCCTACAAGACCAATGCAGGCCCAATTGTTTAAGGCAACACCTAAATCATCAAAATTTGAAATGTTGTTAAACGGATCAAAATTTGCTGTCCAAATCAAAACTCTGTTCAGTCTTAGCGAAATGAATTCCTTTTCAAAAACACTAACTACGCCTCGAAATAAATCAAGTACAAAATCCATCGTTTGGCTTATGCTAAATCCAGCGTCTGCATATAAATCATAGTCCACTTCTACGAAGACTTCTACATTATCGCGGACTTTTAACTTTACTCCATTAGTGGGCATATTTTGAAAAGCATTCCCAGGCATTACAAAGTCTTCAGTGTTTAAACCACAATTAAATTGTCTTTTGTTCTGCAAGTTGTTTTCATTATACAAGATATACTCGCTCTTCGTTCCTTCTAATTTAGTCATGACATAATTGCCCAAAACATCTGACGCTATAATTTCTACACCATCATCAGAAAAAGAGACAGTGGTAAATGATTCCGGGATACCATCAATAATGCCATTATAAAAAGATCCGGGAGCCTCATATTCTATTTGCTCACCTCCACTGGTTTCTAAAATAAAGTCCTTTGATAGGGCAACCGTTTCTTCAAGAAGTAAGTCAAAAGAATTAGTGTGATCAACTGGTACTCTTAACAAAAATTGGCTTTTCCTGTTTTCATTAGCTAAAAACGTTTTCAGCTTTTTGCTGTTAAACTCAAGTACTATAGCATTAGACACAGCTTTTTCAATTTCACTACTTTTTTCAGATTCAATCGTATTAAAATTAAACAATGAGACAATTTCCAATTCTTCTTTGTTTGTCTCTAAAAATTTTTGAGCGAGTGGCGAGTGATTAGATGTAATAATCTGATTCTTTGTAAATGTTCTTTGCTTGATTTTTTCCAATAAGTCCTGACCTTGAATTGCATCAAAGCAAAAAAAACTAAGAACTATAAGTAGAAGATGCTTCATGTATTTCAAGGTTTAAGTAGATGCAAACACAGAGATTTTGTTTTAATCTAGATCAAGTAATTTTAGATTAAATTTCAATTAAAATTCTTTGAGTTTTAGTGTTGATGGGTGAACGGTATGGATGACTTAGTGAACGGTATGGATGGTGTCGTTGAAATTCCAGTCTAAGCTGTCAAGGTAACTTGGAACTTAGTAAGCGGATAGGAAATAGCTGTGAAAGGTATGCTAATTCCCTTTGATACGGGACGCCCTCAAGAACGACTTCCCTTGAGGCAGGCGGCCTTACGAGCACATCTTTCTCTTGAGAATGCCTTCAAGGATGTAAGAGGCGAGACTGACTTTTTCCTTGGAGCGAAATGCGATCAAGGACAATGGGGCGGGACTCTTTCTTTAGACGGAACGCCTTTAAGAAAGAGTTAAGCCCTTTTTTTTCTAACCACCGAAATCATCGAAGGCGATATTTTCTTCAGGAACTCCTAAGTCATCTAAAGTTCTAATGACTGAAGCGTTCATGGCAGGAGGACCGCAAAAGTAATATTCAATTTCTTCTGGTTCCGGGTGGTTTTTCAAGTATTGTTCATAGCAAACGCTCATGATATACCCTTTAAAGCCATCACCTGGCGCATCTATATTTTCTTTTACTTGCCAGTTGTCTTCTTCCAATGGATTATCCAGTGCTACATAGAATTTGAAGTTTGGAAACTCTTCTTCAATCTTTCTGAATTCTTCTATGTAAAACAATTCTCGTTTTGTTCGACCACCATACCAGAAAGACACTTTTCTATCTGTCATTTTCAAGGTGTGAAACATATGGAATAAATGAGAACGCAATGGGGCCATACCTGCACCACCACCGATGTACACCATTTCTTTTTTGGTATCCTTGATGAAAAATTCTCCGTAAGGACCAGAAATCATACACTTATCTCCTGGTTTCAATCCAAATACATAAGAAGAACAAACACCTGGATTCACATCCATCCAACCATTTTTAGCTCTGTCGAATGGAGGAGTTGCGATCCTGATGTTCAGTTTTACTATATTGCCTTCTGCTGGGTGGTTCGCCATCGAGTATGCACGGAACTGCTCCTCTTCATTCACCATTCTCAAATCCCACAATTTGAACTTATCCCATTCAGATCTGAATTTGTCTTTATCGTCATGATGCTCTGGGTGGGCATCGATTTCCATTGTCTTAAAGTCGACTGCAATTTCAGGGACATCAATTTGGATATATCCTCCTGATTCAAAATCTAAGATTTCACCATCTGGAAGTTTGACAACAAACTCTTTTATGAAAGAAGCTACATTGTAATTAGACACAACTTCACATTCCCATTTCTTAATACCAAATATTTCTTCTGGAATAGAGATATCCATGTCTTCTCTGACCTTTACTTGACAAGCAAGTCGTTTGCCTTCAGCGGCTTCTTTTCTTGTCAGGTGATTCATCTCCGTAGGTAGGACATCTCCCCCACCCGCGTGAACGTGGCATTCACACATTGCGCATGTACCACCGCCACCACAGGCTGATGGTAAAAATACACTCTTCTCAGAAAGAGCTGACAATAAAGTCACACCTGGTTGTACTTGTAATGGATTATCTGTATCGCCATTTACCGTAATGGCAACAGCACCTTGAGGCACCAATTGTTTTCGGGCGTAAATGAGCATCATCATCAACGATAAAATGACTGCTGCGAAAACTAATACTGCAACTAAAATTGGAATAATTAAAGACATATATCTTTTGTAATAATGTAAATCAATTAAAATGCATTGGGATCAATTCCCATTAAGCCCATAAAGGCCATACCCATTAATCCTGTTAATATAAATGCCATACCTAAACCTCTCAATGCTGGTGGAACAGCACTGTATCTGATTTTCTCTCTAATCGCTGCAATTGCAATAATCGCCAAAAACCAACCAAACCCACCTCCTAGTCCAAAAGCAACCGACTCACTAAAATTGTATTCTTTGGATACCATAAATAATGATCCTCCTAAAATGGCACAGTTCACCGTTATTAAAGGCAAAAAGATACCTAAGGAATTATATAAGGCTGGAGAAAATTTTTCAACTACCATCTCTACCAACTGTACCATTGATGCAATCACAGCAATGAATAATATCAATCTTAAAAATGTGAGGTCCATATGGAAGATACCACCTTCACCTAACAGAAAAGTATTGATGAGCCAATTGATCGGCATTGTGATTCCTAAAACAAATATGACAGCCAGACCAAGTCCAAATGCCGTCTTAACTGTTTTGGATACTGCCAGATAAGAACACATACCTAAGAAGTAGGACAATGCAAGATTCTCAATAAAGGCTGATTTGATAAATATATTTACGAGTTCCATAAGTTCTGTTTAAGAGACGTCAACTAAACTAGGGTTCCATGCTCTGTGTACCCAAATCACAATTCCAATAACAAACATTGCTGATGGAAATAAAACCATCAAGTTATTATTTGCATACCATCCAAACAACCAACTCTCTTGTGTATTAATGAGGTATTCAGATGTAGCTCCAATTATTTTAAAACCGAATAACGAACCACTTCCCAATAACTCTCTAAAGAAGGCTACGATCAAAAGAATAAGACCATAACCTACACCATTACCAAGTCCATCCAAAAACGACTCCCAGGGCCTGTTGGCTGAAGCAAATGCTTCGAGACGGCCCATGATGATGCAATTCGTAATGATCAATCCAATGAATACCGATAAAGCCTTATAACTTTCGAAGCTTACCGCTTTCAATGTCAACTCAACAACTGTTACCAAGGTTGCAATAATCACCAATTGCACGATCATCCTTACTTGAGAAGGAATAACATTTCTAAGCATAGATGTGATGACATTAGATCCGATACACACGAATATCACGGCAATGGCCATGACAAATGCATTTTTCATTCCTGTGGTGACTGCCAAAGCAGAACAAATACCAAGTACCTGTACGGTAATCGGATTATTGTCATTCAGAGGATCCGTCAATAACTTTTTCTCTTTCTTTCCGAATTTAATCGGAGCAGCTTTTTCTTTAACTACTACTGCAGTTTCTGCCATAATTTATCCTTTAACCGATTTAATAAATGGTTCATAATATCGTAGACCTCTTTTTAACATTTCAGTGACTCCATCTGCTGTGATGGTCGCACCAGAAATGCCATCTACCTCGTACACATCATTTTTAGCACCACCTTTTCTGACATAAACAGATTTAAACTGTCCGTCTTCATCATAGATTTTTTTGCCTATAAATTGTCGAGCCCATGCCACGTTATCTTTAATCTCTGCTCCTAATCCAGGCGTCTCTGTAATATGATCAAAAGATACACCTGCGATTGTATTGAGGTCTTCTTCAAATGCAATATTGCCCCAGATGGCATCCCAAAGTCCTTTACCTCTTGTGTGCAGAATGTAATACTTTTTGCCATCAGCTTTTGTAAATATAAAGACAGGTAAAACCTTATCTTCTTCATCTTTTTTTGCTTCTTTTGCCATATCAACATTTTCCGCCATTCCACCTACATAGCCCATGGATTCTACGGCTGCAACATCGTACTCTTCACCATCTGTATCTATGACAACTTGTTTGATTTGATTGGTGAAAATGTCTTGTATCTGTGGCTCAGTCAATGCTTTAAAATCTCCATCTATGTGATCTGCTACTGCAGATAATATCGCTTTCTTATTGTAAGCCGCTTCATTACTGTCGTGGATTGGCTTTAAGAAGTTGTACATGCCTGCAAGTATAAATGCAACAATTGCACACATGACGATTCCGAATATGATTACTGATCTTGTACTATGCACGGGCTAATCTTTTTTTCATGTTTGACTCAAATACGTAATGATCAATCAATGCTGAAAACGTATTCAAGAATAAAATTGCCAACATCCATCCTTCTGGATATGCCGGATTTACAATTCTTATGATGATTCCAATGAACCCTATCATAAACCCATAAATCCATTTTCCTGTATTGGTAGACGCCGCGGTCACAGGGTCAGTTGCCATGAATGCAATTGCAAACAGCATACTACCTATCCACATATGATAATACCAAGGTACTGTCATAAATGGCGTTGCTCCCCATGCGTTTAGTAACATTCCCATAAGGAAAGCACCTAAAAATGCACCTACTATAATTCTCCAACTCGCGATACCTCTTACAATAAGAAACAACATGCCGAGTATAATCAATGGCTTACATGTCTCCCCAATCGAACCAGGGATAGCTCCCCACCACATCTGAGCTGGTGAGTACACACTAGTCACTGCTTCCCATCCATCTTGATTAGCTAAAGCTAGTGGAGTCGCTCCTGTAAAGCCGTTCACGACGGCCCCTCCGGAAACAAATTCATCGAGCCCCATCCAACCAAACAGAACATTAAAAATGCTGTGCATCCATCCATATTCTGTTGTCACTCCTGCAGCAACTGTTTCAAAACCAGAAACCCAAACATTGTCACCTGATATCGTTGTCGGGTATGCAAAGAAAATAAATACACGAGCAAGTAATGCGACATTCCAGATATTCATTCCTGTACCGCCAAAAGCTTCTTTTCCTATAATCACAGCAAAGGCAACCGCCACAGCAAGCATCCACAATGGCACATCTGGTGGCATGATGAGCGTGATGAGCGGGCCAGAAACAAGGAAGCCTTCTTCTACCGAATGGCCCTTTTTGGCTGCGAAGAAAATTTCAATACCTAGTCCGACTAAGTGCGTTACTAAAAATATTGGCAATATCTTGATGACCCCGTGTATGAGTTTTAAATGAAATCCTTCAATGAATCCCATGTACTGCCCCATAGCAACAAAATGCTGGTGTCCAATATTATAGGTACCAAATGCCAAGCAAAGCTGCAAGGCGATCATCACCTGAAACATTGTCCTTTTCAAATCCATACCGTCTCTGATATGAACTCCTCCAGACGTAGTGCTCTTTGGTGAATATAAGAATGTGAACACAGCATCGACCGCAGTTTTGCCAATTTTAGCTGGCGTGGTCTTAGCTTCTTTGTGTTCTATTTTTTCGAAAAAGTCAATTAAACCCATTCCTGTTTTTTAATGTTAGACTATCCTTGTTCGCGCATCATTTCTAAGCCTTCTCTTAGTATCTTTTGCAGTGGTTGCTTAGACGTACATGCAAACTCGCATAGTGCGACATCTTCTTCAGATAATTCTGTTATGCCTAATCCTTCCATGCGTTCGTAATCATTGGCCATGATTGCTTTCATCAATTGTTGCACATGGATATCCATCGGCATTATTGATTCATACTGACCAGTCATGACAAAAGCTCTCCTTTCACCGTGCGTATTGGTATTCGGCTCAAATTCATGATTTTTAAACAAAAAGTTAGGATAAGTCTTTGACACACTTGGCCGTGGTATAACTGGAAATAACCATCCAAACAATTCGTAGTCGTCTCCCTCTGGTATTGCCGTTATTTGATTATCAGTGTGATTTAAAAAATCATCACTACTCACTTGTTTCCCAGACAAAACATCACCTGCAATTATCCTTGATTTACCTTCCTTAAGATTCCCAGCTATCAAGTCTGCTATATTGGCACCTTGATGTGTTTTAACGTAAGTCGGATTCTCGAATTCAGACCCTGTTAATGCAATAATTCTGTCGGCTTTGAATTTACCTGATAGGAACAATTCTCCTAACGTAATCAACGATTCAACAGTGAGCGTCCAAACCTTATTCGTGCCACTTATGGGAGCAATGTGGTGTATTTGCACACCAACATTACCTGCTGGATGTTTGCCTTTAAACCAATGTAATTTAGCCCCTTCGATCCCTGTAAATTCTACAGGAGGCGCAACGGCATGGGAGGCATCTAGTGAAATATGCACATCTCCTGAAGTCAATTTCGAAAGTACATCGACACCTTTCTGTATAGCAGCACCATTACCCTTTGCAATAAAGCCTAAATCAGGAGCAAGTGGCGATGTATCGAATGTGCTGATGAATATATTAGCCGGTATGACATCTGGACTTGGAAGAACATCATAAGGACGTTCGTTTAACAATGTCCAAGCACCTGAGTTTAATATAAGCTCAACCAATTGTTCGCGTGTAGCTGTTTCTATCGCCGGAACATCATGTGTTACATAGGAAAGATCTCGATCTCCTAGGACAATGACATCTGTGATAGATCTTTTCGCACCTCTTCTTATTTCGGCTACTTCGCCGCTTACTGGCGAAACGTATTTAACTCTGTTGTCTTTTTTGTCTTCGAACAAGGGTTGACCTGCCTTTACTTCATCACCAACAGCAACCAACATCCGTGGTATCGGAGATAGTCCTCTAAAGTTAGTTGGTTTAACTGCGAAAGTCTTTGCCTTAATTTCTGTATTAATCTCCTTATTTGCTGATCCTACCAAATTGATATCGTGTCCCTTAGTCAACTTATGTACTGGTTGGTCAGCCGCATAAGCAGGAGTAGGACCTCCTAGTAACTCTGAGAATTTCGGAATTATGGAGAAATTATTCTTCGTTGTATCAGATCCAAGTTTTTTGGCTTCAACCTGCATCAGATTGTCACTGATGGACAGAATTGCAAATACAACCAAGATTAAAGCTACTGCTGCAATTATGTAGGTCGCGATTTGAGAGCCAGAACCAGTGGACTGAGCGGAGGTTATTTCTGCTACTAGAACTAGTATAACCAGGGGTAAAATTCTGTAGCGATTTTGTCTGTTTATCATTGAAAAGGTCTTCAAAAACACCGCAAATGTATAAAGAATTTACATATGAATTTAGCAGTTATGTGTCTAGTTACGCAACATGCTTATTTAGATTCATTCTACATAATTATCCTGCTGTATTTCTTGAACATTTATACGGGCTATAAGTTTTAAGAATCGAGTAATGACGGGATCTTTTTTTCCCAATTTACTAACTTTTCTAATTGTCTGGACAACTGGAGAATACGTAACTCATCACCATTTTTTGCAGCAAGTTGGACACCGATCGGTAAGCCTTGATCGTTCCAGTAGACAGGTACAGATGCTGCGGGCTGACCTGACACATTAAAGAGAGCTGTCATTGGAGCAAATTCAGATGCTATTTCAAATGGTTTCATAGGTTGATCTACATTCTGATTCATCAGGCCTAAGTCGACTGGGGCTTGTGCTAAAGAGCTATTTATCCATATATCAAACTGGCCACAAAATTCTTGGATGGCTCTGGCTATTTTATGCATTTTCTGTAAAGTGAACTCATATTGCGGACCAGTAATTTTCTTAGCTTCTTTGTATAAGGCGAGTGAAAGCGGTTCTACCAGCTGACTTGGTGGCAGTTGACCTGTTTTATTTTCAAATATCGCCAATGCTGTTGTGGCACCAACTGACCATAATACATTGAACAATGTACCGAGTTCTTTTCCAGAGAACGGAACGTCTAAATCCTTTTGCTCTACCTTATGTCCTAATGAATGACACATGTCTACCGTTTTCATCACAGCGTCTCGACAATCCTGAGCAATTGGACTCCCAAATGGCGAGGTTAAACTATACCCGATGTGTAACTGCTTGGGTTCTTCATCTATCCTATCTGCGTAAGACCCACCAAAAAAAGGCGCTTTGTAAAAAGAATATGGATCATCTACAGAAAGTAAATCCAGTATTGCCGCAGAATCCCTGACAGATCGCGTCAAGACATGTTCTTCTACTAAGCCTCCCACTAATGAAGACAGTGGGGCTAAAGGAATCCTGCCTCTTGATGGCTTCAAGCCAAATAAACCACAACAAGAAGACGGGATGCGAATGGAACCTCCACCATCATTGCCATGTGCCACTGCGACTAATCTCGCGGCGACTGCTGCTGCAGAACCTCCACTAGATCCACCTGGAGTTTTGGACAAATTCCACGGATTTTTCGTTGGTCCAAAGGCTTGTGGTTCTGTAGTGGGCAATAGTCCAAATTCGGGCATATTGGTTTTTCCTATGATAATGAAACCTGCTGTCTCTAATCTTTTGACCAGTTCACTATCGTATTCTGCAACGTATGATTTCAACATATTGGAGCCATTACTAAAGGTCTCTCCTTTCACACATGCAATGCCATCTTTGAGTAAAATTGGTACTCCATAAAACGGAGCGTTTTTGTTTAATTCTTTTAGTTTCCTGCGCGCTCGATCATATAGGGGATTTATAACGGCATTTATGGTAGGATTGATTTTCTCAATAGCTTCAACGCTACACTCAACTAACTCTGCGGCTGTGATACTGCCAGTTCTGATGTGAGATGCTTGAGCGATCGCATCCTTTAATAAGACCTCATTTATCATTAGGTAGGATTTATCCGTTAAAATAAAACCTTACTTGTGATATACCAAGTCAATTGAATTTTACTCATGGATTTTAGTGAAACGAGTAGTTGTTGGAATATTAGAGCTTCTTCACTACAGTAGCTGTAAAATAAGCTATTGTGACGATAGGCTCTGTATTGGCGATAATGTCTATAGTCTTTTTTATATCACCACTAAAGCCAGTGCTATCGAATTCAACTTCTATGGTGCCTTTACCGCCAGGAGGAATTGGATCCTCTGTCCAACCTAAATCAGTGCATTTGCACGCAGTAGCTAAATCTATTTGTAAGGTCTCAGTTCCAGTATTCGTAAAGCTATACACCAAGGTTCGTTTCTCACCTTCTACCAATTCTCCTATGTTTATTGTATCTAGATCAAAGGTAATTATTGGTGTTTTGGCTGGAGTACTAGCTGTTACTTCAACCGCTTTTTTTGTACTTGAGCAAGCCATACATAAGATTGCAACACAGAGGAGTGTTGTGGTGGACATTATATATCTTCTTATAACATAGCCTATCATTGCCATAAATCTTTGAAATCTTTTAATTAGCATTTGGGTTGAAAATCATCTTGCTACTGACTTCAATTTCTGCTGGTCCCTCAATAATTTTAAACTCGGTTCTTCTATTGAAAGTGTGTTCTTCTTCAGTGCATGTCATTCCTTGAATGCACTTATTAATAATGTGCTTTTCTCCATAACCTATCGAAACTATTCTATGTTCTGGCACACCTCTTTTCACCAGCCAGCTTTTGACCGCATCAGCTCTTTCTTGAGACAATTGCTGGTTGTATTTGACAGAGCCTCTCACATCTGTGTGTGAAGAAAGTTCGATAACAATAGTTGGGTTATCTAACATCAAATCCCTTAAATTGAAGAGGCCATTTTGATAATCAGGCAAAATCTCCCAATTGTCATAATCGTAATAAACATTAATTAATCGGACGGGTTCGTTAATACTAAGCATCTCATTTTTTGAGCAAGATGTAGTAAACAACATCAACATAGCCAGCATTCCAATGTGGGAGCAACTAATCGTGTTGGCAATATGTAAAGCGGCTATTTTCATATTGATCCCTTTTATCCTTCTTGTCTGGTAGCTCCTTTTAGAATTTCTTTGGTTACTTGTATTTCGGTAGGACCTTCTATGATTTTAAATTCCGTTCGTCTATTAAATCTATGATCTTCTTCAGAACATCTAGTGCCTTGTTTACATTGATTCGCAATTCTTTCTTCGCCATAGCCTACGGCTTGAATTCTATTATCCACAATGCCTCTTTCTACTAACCAATCTTTTGCTGATTGGGCCCGTTGCTGTGATAAATTTTGATTGTATCTGGCAGGGCCTCTTATGTCTGTGTGAGAAGACAATTCGATAACCATATCTGGATACTGATCCATCAAGTCTTTGATTATGTTTAGATCTATTTCCGCCTCAGGCAAAATATCCCATTTGTCAAAATCATAATAAATCTTGTTTAAGCGGATTGGTTCGTTGATGGTAAGTGTTTCAAATTCAGGTTCTGAATCGCTTGTATCTTCAACAGGAATGGGTCTAAGTGTGACCTCTTTAGTGATGGTAAAATCATCTAAAATACCAAGCGTGTTAAACTCTAAACTATCTGGGTAGTATCCGTCTTTAGTAATGTGGACTTTATAAGAACGATCTTGATCCAAAATAAAGCCAAATTCGTTTGTTTCAGGTTCTTCTTTTGATTCTTTTGATCGAATGCCAGACTTATCTATGAGCGACACAGTAGCCCCGTTCAATGGCCCATTACCATCTGAAACTATTGTGTTTAAGTCAATGATGATGTCTCTGATGTTGAATTGATAAATATCATCACAACACGTTTTGCTTTTCATGTTTTTCTTCTTCTCGTCTGGTCTATTGGATACTAAATAACCAAAGTTGCCAGCAGGACTAAACGAGATGTTCATATCATCAAAGGTGGTGTTGTAGGTGTGTCCCAAATTTTCGGGCTCACTCCACACTCGACCATCCCAATTGGCTTTGAATATATCATAGCCTCCTAATCCCAAGTGACCATCAGAACTGAAATACAAACTACCATCCATGTAATATGGTGTAACCTCATCATAAGGCGTATTGATGACCGCGCCTAAATTAACTGGTGCAGTAAAATCATCTTCTCCTTGAAACGTTGAATAATATAAATCAAGTCCTCCTTCACCACCTTCCATATCGGATGTGAAAAACAACACTTCATTTCCGAACAATTCGCCGACAACTGGATGCGTCAAGATAAAGTCTCCACTTAAACTTGACACTTGATAAGCTGGCGACCATTCTTCTCCATCGAATTTACTGAAATACAATTCAGACCTATCTAAGTCATTGCCATCAAGCTGAGACCTCGTAAAATACATGTATTTGCCATCTGGTGTGAAACTGACATTTCCAGTATGGTACCCAGGTCTGTTTATTTCCTTTTCCAATTCTTCAGGTTTGTCATAAGCTCCATTTTCATTTCGTTTGCTTACAAATATTTTGGAGTATTGATCGTCATTACCGCCAGTAGCGTCGACTACCTTTCTTGAAGGAATTGCTGAGAAGTACAAATCTCCGTTTGAAAATAATCTGGGTGAATATTCTACGAAAGCTGAATTAATGTCATTTTCTAAAAATTGAATTGCGGTCTCAATGTTTTCTGGAATTTCGCTTGCTTTCTGCATTGACTCGATTGCCAATTTGGCGAAAGCCTTTGTGTCTTCTTCACTAGAAAATTCAATAAACCTTTGCAATTCAGCGAAAGCTTCATTGTATCGACCTAATGCTCTTAGGGACATCCCGTAGTAATATCGCTCATCAATAAAAATATTGTCATCGTCTTTGTCTAGAAGGCGTTTATATCTTTTTGTTGCATTTTCATAATGTCTAAGAATATAGCTCAGGTATCCGAGTTGAGCTGCAATATTGGGGTCTTTAGATTCTCTATAAGCTTGGTTATACCAATCTTCGGCATTGTAATAGTCTCTCAACTTCATCATACGATCAGCCGTCTCCAACATTTTATTGTAAGGCACTTCTGTCAATGGCTGACTGTAGCCATTAAGTCCAAACATCAATAAGAGAACAAAAACAACTGTAATTGAATGAACAGTTTTCATAAACACGAATTAAAATCTTGGACAGAAAATAACAGGATCCACATCGGGATCTTTATATACTTTAATGATGTACGTCGCACCAATTTCGAAAGCATTCTGGAACCCAGGCGCTTGTTGGAACCCCAAAACTCCAAGGTCAAATGCTGCACCTACCTTAATATCTTTCATCTCAACACCTAAAAATAATTGCAAATCTGCGAGTCCAATGGCCCTTACGCCCAGTCCACCATTCAATACAATGCCTTTTTTTGGATCGATCAGGTAGCCAGCGATTGCGTGTGCTTGTGCTTCAAAACCTTGTTGTGTAAACTGAATCATTGCTCCAGGAGACAATCTGAGTTTATCATTAATGTAATTTGTCATTCCTGCAGTCCCAGTAAATCTGATATTTCTATTTTCTTGAGTCTGAAATCTTCCCATATTACACTCTGGTGCAGTAGGATCAAGGCGACACTCTTCAGGAAGCATTGGGTCATTTCCTGCTTGCCCCCTATTCTGCTGAGCAAAGCTTACTCCTGGAGAAGTAATGTGATCTACAGAAAAACCCAACTCATAGCTTGAAGTCTTATCAGGTGTGCTTTTGTATAAAAATCCAATTGCATAATCTGCGGCAGAACCACCATTAAAGCCCAGCTCTCCGTTATCTGTAAACACACCGGCAACACTAGAAGCACCAAAGTCAACCAATCCTGTCCGGTCTTCATTTCTAAAATCAAATTCTGTGAAATTATCTACTGACCTAGATATTCTACCATATTTAATCCCAATAGAAAATACCTGGCTATAATTCTTATCAAAACCAAAATGGTAAGCTGCGTTTAATCCACCACCAGATGTTTTCAGCCCCGCAGGACCAGCAGTATCGGAATAAAAATTTATTCCCCCTCCAATCCAATCATTATCTCGGAAGCCTTGGATCACAGGAGAATCAATAGAAAATGCAGGTGTTGTGAATTGACCTGATCCTAACCATTGGCCTCTGAAATGTCCACTAAGCCTTAATGTACCGCTAAACGCACCTGTCTGGGCAGGATTGAATGTCAAGGGTGACATTTCGAAATATGAAAAATGGACATCTTGTGCTTTCATCGACAAGCAACTGAGGATTACAAAACAGAATAGTAGAATTTTTTGCAATTGCATATGTTTTAAGTCAACTATAGCGCGAAAGATAGTTGAAATTTTAGAAAATGAGTCCCTCATTGTGTGTCTTATTAACGATAAGTAAAACATTATCTTAACGTAACACATTATCAAATGTAGTTATCTATTCAAATTTGTCTAAATATAGAAACGCAAGTATTATGTGAATAGTCTACAATTGTTTGCAAAACATCATTTCTTGCGAGAATAATAGCTGGTAGAAGTCACATTAGTAAAGTCTTCTTATAAAAGAAAGTCTGGCAAATTCTGGTATTTCAAATTTGCCAGACTTCTTTGTATACCAAAATGAAAATAGTTTGACCGTTTCTTACTTGATCTTTTATCTGTTCTCTTCGTTGAAAATACTCGTGAATACCGGCATTCACTGCGTTTTTCGTCTTGACAACTGACAAAACTTCCACGTAATAAATCAGTCAAAACATTCTCCTTTTGGTATATTAATCTTCTGACAAAAACTCTTCTTTGGTCTTTAATACCATTTCTTCAAGTCCATGTTTTGACATTTGCTTATTCCACTTTCCAAATGCCTTATCTATTTCCTTAAACTCTTCATATGCTTTGTTCAAGCCCTTTTCTAAAAGTTTGAGATTACTCAGCTGTGCAGCAGAAGGAGGTCCGATTTGATCTGCTAATTCACTAAACAGATCAGCCATTTTCTCTCGAAGTTCTGGTTCAGCAGCGCCTACATAATTATCTCCTGTTGTAATGACTTTATCTAATTTATAAGCGTCAACTAATTTCATCAATTCTTGAGACATGCTTTTCAGCTTAGCATCAGAGGCATTTTCTTGCTTTTGTGCAGCAGCATGAATTGCATCTGCTTTACCAATGAGATATGCCAAGTCTTCATTCATGTCAAAGAGCTTTTTAGTTTGTTGAAATGCTACATCTCTATCCTGATCTGAATAAATTGACTCCGGATCATATTTCAATTCTAACGTAGACTCATAGACTTCTTTCCCCTTTGTCAACTTTACTGTGTACACTCCGGGCGCCGCAGGTGGTGAAGAGAATCCTGAACGTGAAATTGTTTTCGCCGCAGCCAATTGAGGTCTATCCGTACGCATATTCCACTGAATTCGATTTATGCCTTTTTGTTTACCTGCAGGCAAATCAACGACATGGTTACCTTCCTCATCAAACAGCTGTAATTTCATTTTTCCAAACGTGTGTCTTTTCTTCATAAAATAAACCACTTCAGCCATTGAGTTAGGGTTTTGTCCAACAAATTCTCCAAAAGTAGCTGTACCGCCAAAGCCTCCAATGATTGAGTTTCCTGCAGCTCCATCTTCTTTCATTACATGAGGACCAAGATCAAAAAAGTGGACTGTCTCAGTCATTACTTCTGGCGTTAATTGCCTCAATGGTCTCACATCATCAATGATGATGACTCCTCTCCCATGTGTCCCCATGACTAGAGAGTGGTCTCTTGGATGAAGCGTCACATGGTGTACTGCCACACTGGGCATATTATTTGTGAATTTTGACCAATTCTTACCTCCATCAATAGTCACATATAAGCCAAATTCAGTACCCAAATACAATAAATCGGGATTTACAAAATCTTCTTGAATAGACCGTGCAAAAATTTCTATATCGTCAGTAACGATAGATGTCCAACTGGCACCACCATCTGTTGTTTTATACACGTATGGCTTCATATCGTTCTGCGTATGCCCATCAAAAACGGCATATGCAGTATTGATGTCATGTACAGACGGTTCTATGTGATAACACCATGTATTCTTTGGAAGGTTAGGAATATTCGCGGTGACATTTGTCCAGTTAGTGCCACCATTTTTTGTCATCTGTACATTACCATCATCCGTACCTGCCCAAATCGTCTGATCGCTAAGCGGTGACTCTGATATCGTAAACACTGTACAATGATTTTCTGCTCCAGAGTTATCTCTTGATAGACCACCACTTTCCTCTTGTTGTTGCTTAGCAGGATCATTCGTCGTCAGATCTCCTGATATTTTCTGCCAACTCAATCCTTGATCATCTGATTTATGTACAAACTGGCTGCCTATGTATAACCTATCAGGATTGTGAGGACTAGTGGTAATCGGTGTATTCCAGTTAAACCGTAGTTTTGGATCACCTTCTTCTGCAAATGGTTGAATTGTCCTGGATTGTACTTTATCAACATTGACCTTCCACACCATCTCTGCTCCTTGCATTTCAGAATAGACAATATTAGAATTAGTTGGATGAGGATAAACTCTAAAGCCATCGCCAAATCCAATGCTTTGCCAGTCGCCTGCTTCTATACCAGCATTACTGGCTGATGGGCCAAACCATGATCCGTTGTCTTGTAAGCCTCCATAGACATTGAATGGAATTTCATTATCAACAGTCACATGATAAAATTGAGACAGGGGCAATCCTTTTACCATTTCCCAAACAGTACCACCATCATAGCTACGATATACACCACCATCACAACCTAAATACATACGATTTGGGTCATGCGGATCAAAGCTAAAATCATGAATATCTGGATGGACGCCACTTCCTATCGATCTGATTGTTTCACCTGCGTCTTCACTAATTGCACCTAAAAATCCAGCTTTGGCCACCATATCTGGATTTGTAGGATGGACAACCAGTTTAGAAAAGTAAAATGGCCTGACTGTTAATTCGAAGTCACTATTTTTTTGTGTCCAGGATTCGCCGCCATCTGTTGACCTGTACATGCCTGCTTTATCTTTGTCTTCAGATTCGATCACACTATACAGAATGTTAGTTTCGGAAGGGGCCATTGCGATAGCAATCCGCCCGAGATCTCCAGATGGATATCCATTGTGGATCTTACGCCAGTTGGCTCCGCCATCAGTAGATTTATACAAAGCACTATTGTTACCTCCTGAATTAAAAGAATAGGCAGTACGTCTAAATTCCCACATAGCAGCATAGAGTGTATTGGGATTGTTAGGGTCCATGACCAATTCGGAGCAACCAGTAGATTGGTTTATGTAAAAGATTTTTTCCCAAGTCTCTCCTCCATCTTGTGTTTTGTAAATACCCCGTTCTTCGCTATCTCCCCATAAAGCTCCCACGACACCTACATAAATTTCATTTGAATTATTCGGATTGATTTGAATACTTGAAATCCTATCAGATTTATCTAGACCCATTTTTTTCCAAGACGTTCCACCATCATTAGATTTATAAATGCCATCTCCTATGGAGACACTGTTCCTAGTCCAGACTTCACCAGTACCTACCCAAACAGTATTGTCAGGATCACTTGGATCTAGACTAACAACACCTATTGATTGGCAATGGTCATCAAAAATAGAATTAAAGGTCACACCACCATCGACTGATTTCCATACACCTCCACCAGCTGTACCTGTATAAATTATTTTAGAATCTGTAGGATGAGATTCCATATCTGAAACTCTCCCACTCATCAATGCAGGTCCTATATGCCGTGCACGTATGGAGCCAAATAATGCATCACCTTTTATTGTGGATTGAGCTAATGTGGTAAAGTCGAAAAATAAAAGAAATAAAAAAGTTAAAATAAATAATGTAGATTTTTTTATCAGTTGATTCATGTGTTAAATTAATTCAGATTAAAGAAAAGAAGCCCTCACATATTGTAAGAGCTTCTGGTGTTTCTAAATTGCTATACCAAAATGAAAATAGTTTGACCCTTTCTTACTTGATCTTTTATCTATTCTCATCTACGTAATAAATTAGTCAAAACATTCTCCTTTTGGTATAAGTATTATTTTTCTGGAAATGCA
The DNA here is from genome assembly GCA_937997635.1 of uncultured Saprospiraceae bacterium. Lineage (GTDB taxonomy): Bacteria > Bacteroidota > Bacteroidia > Chitinophagales > Saprospiraceae > CALFUK01. The sequence continues at coordinate 35,906 of CALLFA010000159.1, forward strand.
TACGCATCTTCTTCCACATCTACGTTAATTTCTACTGTTTCGAATGTACCTTCCATCATGACTTGTCCATCTATTTTTTGAGACATTGTATACGGAAATACATAGCCATCAACTTCATCATAATCACTAAAAAATGATTGAGTAGATTTGCCTTTCATTTCTCCAACCAAAGCAAACTCTTCTGTCATTATAGGTACGTAGGTTTCCTTGTCGAAATAATAAATAGATTGCATGGTTTCTTCTTTATCAGCGACAGTGATTGTTCCTTTATTCAATTTCACTTTGAAGCAAGGGACACCCTCGATTTCCTCTTCACCTTCTAAAGTAGCTACATAACCTTTGTCTTTATAATTTAAAAAAGCGTCAGGGAAATCAGATGTTTCTTTAAAAATATTTGTCTGCTCTGAGGTCATTTTCTCCGCTTCCATAGTCATGAAATTGGTTGTCCATGCAGTTTCGCCATCGAACGCCATTTGAGTGATTTCTTTGCCTTGAAACTCGATGATCATTTTCATTTTGTTAGGTGCAGAAGAGATGACTGTCAGTGGAAAGTCCATGCCAAAAGAATTGGCTTTGCCTTTCATTTTCATGCTTTTGATTGACTGCAACTTTTCTACGCCACCGATAGTCTCTAAATAAGTGTCAATGATTTCATCGACATTTTGACCGACGAGATAATTGACAGCAGAAAAATTGAGTAAAAAGATTACTGTTAATGTAAAAAATTGTTTCATAAGTATTTTTAAGTGTTTTATTGATTCTATAAATGTAAGCTTACAGCAGTGTGAAATGCAACTTTTGGTACGAATGAATGGATTTCAACGACGAATGGGTTACAAATACTGTTTAGGCACCTGCAAACTCGTTTTTCAAAGTGTTTGTGAATATTAAGGCTTCAATACAAGTTTCCCTAATTTATCTCCCGAAAACAATCGATTGAATGTATCTGGAAAAGTATCTACTCCTTCAATAACTGTTTCTTTTGATTTCAATTGGCCAGACATCATCCATTCGCCTAATTGCTTAGCAGCTTCCATGTATCTGTCTTGATAATTCATGACGATAAAACCTTCCAGTTTTGCGCTATTCACCAATAGAGATAAATAGTTTTTTGGACCAACAGGGCCAGTCTCAGAATTGTATTGCGAAATTGCTCCACAAAGTGATATTCTGCCTTTAAATCTAATTCTAGCCAAACAGTAATCTAAAATCTCTCCACCGACATTATCAAAATAAATATCGATGCCTTTGGGACAATGTTCTTTTAATTTTTGCTGCACATCTTCATTCTTATAATCAATACAAGCATCAAAACCATAGTCATTAACTACAGTGGCGCACTTTTCTGGACCACCTGCAATACCAATCACTTTACACCCTTTGATTTTACCTATTTGCCCCACGACACTTCCTACTGCACCTGCAGCCCCTGACACGACTAAGGTCTCCCCTTCTTGCGGATTCGTAATGTCCAATAATCCAAAATAAGCTGTAAAACCAGGCATGCCTAAAACACCCAAAAACTTCTCTTTTGGCAATCCAAATGTGTCAGACTTGTAGCAAAATTTTCCATCAGAAACAGCATATTGTTGTACACCCAAACTACCGACAACAAAGTCTCCTTCCTTATAATCTGGATGATTACTTTTGATGACTGTACCACAGGTGCCAGCTCTCATTACTTCGCCCAGACCGACTGGCGGTATGTATGATCTTACATCATTGATCCACCCTCTCATTGCAGGATCTAAGGATATGTATTCTATTTTACACAAAAACTCACCAGGACCTGGCTCAGGTATGTCGTCAGTTGTAATGTCCCATGTTGACGCTGAAGTCATTCCAATTGGTCTTTCTTTTAATCTTACTTGTTGATTACTCATTATCTTTATTTCGTTTTAGATTGTGCAAAATAATACAATAAACGAATCTTATGGCAACAAGTTTTGACACTTCGGTAGATATCATCCTTGAAAACGATAGGATCAAACTTAGACCGTTGATTGTGGATGATTTGAATAATTTAATGCCAATTGCTATGCGCAATCTGGACCTGCTCCAATACTCTCCAAAACAAGTCAATAGCGAAGTAAAACTTAAGGCATATATTGACAAAGCTATGCGCCAACGCCGTGAAGGATCTCGATATCCATTTATTAGTTTTGATAAACAGGCACAAGCATATTCTGGCAGCACCAGTTATCTCAACATTTCTAACGACAATGAACGTCTTGAAATTGGTGCGACATGGTTGGGTAAAGATTTTCAAGGAACTGGCTTAAACAAAGAACAGAAGCGGTTGATGATAGGCTATGCTTTTGAGACTTTAGGGATGCAACGAGTCGAATTGAAAACTGATGGTAGAAATCTACAATCGCAAAAAGCCATGTTAAAAATCGGAGCAAAACAAGAAGGAACATTAAGAAGTCATACCGTTATGGAAGATGGCTTTCGAAGAGACACTGTATATTTCAGCATACTAAAAGATGAATGGCCTGTAGTGAAAGAGACTATTTTTGAAGGCATTTGTTAGCTTATGTTATGGGAATAGTATTTAGCTTTTGGCTTTAATTTCAAAATTTCATTTTACATTACAGTACATTAATCACAGAAAAAATAATACATGTTAAATCTATCTGTCGTACTAGAAGACTCTGCAAAAAGATATGCAGATAAAGCAGCATTCACATTTGGGGACACGACATTAAACTTTGCTCAAGTCAACGGTGCTGCAAATCAGATCGCAAATGGTTTGAAGGCTGCAGGAATTGGTCATGGAGACAAAGTAGGAATAAGTTGTTTTAATCTTCCCTATTTCCCGATGATCTATTTTGGGATATTAAAAGCTGGAGCTACTGTTGTCCCACTTAGTGTATTATTAAAAACGGATGAGATAGAATATCACTTAACGGACAGCGATGCAAAAGCATATTTTTGTTTTCAAGGGACTCCTGATTTGCCTATGGGCGAGATGGGACATGCCGCTTTCAAAAAAGTCGATGCTTGTCAACATTTTTACTTGATCACTGCTAAGCCAACTGATCCTTCCCCAATACAAGGAACAAATACCTTGGGATCATTAATGGCCGGTCAAGCACCAACTACAGAGACAGCACAAACAAGTGCAGAAGACACAGCAGTAATCATATATACATCAGGCACTACTGGGAGACCAAAGGGAGCTGAGTTAACACATTCTAACTTAATGTTAAATGCTGTTCTGGCTGCAGATCTCGGCAAAATTTCATCAGATGATACGACATTAATTGTGTTGCCCTTGTTCCACATTTTTGCAATGACTTGTTTAATGAATACAGGGATATACAGAGGTGCGCACAGTATATTATTGCCGCGATTTGAAGCAGAGACTGTTTTTGGTCTAATGCAAAAACACAAGGTGACTTTATTCGCCGGTGTGCCTACGATGTATTGGGGCTTGTTAAACTATAAAGAAGATAAATTTGACTACGACAGTATCGCTGGTAATCTTCGTCTCGGCATGTCAGGAGGAGCAGCGTTGCCGGTACAAGTGTTGCACGATTTTGAAGCTAGATTTAAAGTACCAGTACTCGAAGGATATGGTATGTCTGAAGGTTCGCCAGTGGTGACGTTTAATCATTTGAACAAGGAGATAAAAGCTGGATCTGTAGGTACACCTGTTTGGGGCGTAGAGGTAAAATTGGTAGATGATCAAGGTAATGAAGTGGCGGATGGAGACCGTGGTGAATTGTTGTACAGAGGGCATAATGTCATGAAAGGATACTAC
>CALLFA010000160.1 GCA_937997635.1 uncultured Saprospiraceae bacterium
TTAAATATTCAATAATAAGCTAATGCAGAAGGAGTTATCAAACTAAACCTTAATCAAAATGCTTAACCTCCTTAACACTATTTAATGAACCATTAATAAAATAAAGACTTGTATTTATAGTTCTCTTTAATACAAATAAGAACATGGCCAGAAAAATAGTCGTATTTACCCTCTTGTTAAGTAGTATGATTCTACAAGCCCAAGAAGTAAGTACGGATGGCGAGTTTTCAAAAACATGGTATGAGGTGCCAGTCCTTCGTCTCAACTTTTACATGATGGGCATGGACTCTATAGATCAAGAAATCACTTTGAAAATAGGTGAAAATGTGGCGTATCTAAATCAAGAATTCGAAGGCAAAGTAAAATTTATCATAAATGAAATGGTCATGGACCAAAATCATGCTTACCTCCCAGATTTACATCTTGATTTTTTCAAAAGACGAGGACAGCACCTACAGTCATTAATTGATCCTATAGAGAAAGAAGGGTCTATAAATGTGTATTTGTTTAATACCTATTCTGCTGATAATAAAAATTCGGCATTGATGGGATTCACGCCAATTCTGCGCATGAGACAAAAATCGTATCACGCTAACATGCCACGATTTGATCGCATTTTTATCGCTTACCCAGGCCTCCATGACATGAGTACGCTTGTCCATGAAATGGGGCACTTTTTAGGCTTGAGACATCCATGGGAAATGAACGACATTGATCAGGAATTGATGGGAATAACAGCAGATTCTGTTTTATTCAAAAACCATATGACTTACGAATTGACCGTCAGTGAATTTACACCAGAGCAATTAGAACGCATGAGAGATTTTGCTTTGCGGTTTAGAGGATACTTGGTGGAGAATATTCAGACGGAGTTTAACTAATTCTATTTTCCTAATCTGTTAATCGTCAAAATCAGTATAGATTTGTAAATTCAGGATTTGATTACATTCTTTATTTACAATTTTGCAAACACATTTTACAAAACAATAGACATGAAACCGACTTACAACACATTTACACTATTTATCTCTTTCTCACTCATCTTCATCTTTAGCGAGACAATTGGACGGAATTGTACATCGACACTCATCGGTACAGATCGAACTGGTGGAGGCAATACCTTGGTTGAATTTGATCCTAGTACAGGCATCTCTACAGATTTATTTGAGTTGGACCCGACATCTAACTCATCTTATGGCATTGTCGTTTCTGATCAATATTGTTACATACACAGGGAGTTTTCACCTACTGAAAGCTTTTTGTATTGTGTTGATATTGAAACAGGAGTTTACAATCCTAATTTCCCAGTTGCTGTTAGTGAAAACTCTCTTTTCCAAGCCAATAGTTGTGATATGACATTGTATGGATTGGAACGTGAAAATAATGGTGTAGTAGAGTTAGCTAGTATTGATTTAGAAACTGGAATAAAAACAATTATTTCTCCTAATCCCATACTTTTTGATTTACCAATACCTCCAATAGATGCAGGTCAAATTGCTAGTGCCGCTCTCGTTGGTAATTTATATTGCTTTACAGCAGAAAACGATTCTGGGCAGAATACAGCGGTGGAATTTGACCCGATAGTCAGTTGTATTGATATTACAACTGGTGAACTATTTGATAACTTCAATGATGTCCGGAATATTTTTGACGAGTTCGTCCTCGATGAAACAAGCGGATTATTATATGGTATAATAATAGACGCATTAGGAACAGGTACCTTTTTTGCTAGCTTCAATCCAGCGGACGGTACTTTTACAATAATCAATTCAAATCCTCTTCCTGCACCAGAAGGGTCTAATCCGGCCATAGTTGGATCAAATTATTGTTATACAGCTGTGACCCAATCTGATATTGGTCAGACTGAATCTCAATTTACCTGTTTAGATATCGCCACTGGAAATATAGTCAGTGAATTACCAGATGTCGGTTTCGTTAATCTGAGTGCTTATGATACGAATTGTACCTGTGACATTGAAAGCACAACTGCAATTCCAACTGCATCTGAATGGGGATTGATAATATTGACCTTACTCTTATTGTGCTTTTCTGTTGTCACGATTCGAAATAGAGAATTTGAAACCACAGTATGACGAACTGAAGTATTCAATTATCCTTCTTTTATTGTATTAAAAATCGCTATTCTATTCACTGTACAAAGCTATGGTATATTCCGTGCGGTTTTTTATAGAATCTTTTAATTAGAGAAGGAGACTCTTCAGCATATACTGATTCTAATCGTACATCAGGCTATTTGCAGACGCTATATTGGAAATGTCATATGGAGAAGTAACGAGGATATACGGAAAACAATATCTAAGCTTTTCGACTGCATTACCTCTGCACAAGCACGGATCCAACAAACTTTCTCGTGATGCCATCATCCATCTCAAAAGTCGTGATGTAAGAGTAAATACCTTGCTCTACATATGATCCATTGAGTCTGCCATCCCAGCCACCGTCATCAAGAATTTGGTCATAAGTACCGCTGTATACTTGTTGTCCCCATCTGTCAAAAATGTCAAGTGTTTTGATTTCCGTTAGATCAGCCCCACCTAGAATGATAAATTGATCATTCCTCCCGTCCCCATTTGGTGAAAAGACGTTTGGGATGAAGACATTATAGTAATCCAACTGTAAATGCACCATACTATCACATCCAATACTATTCATGAGATTAACATTATATGTGCCAGCAGCATCAAAACTGTTTTGCTCGACGCCTCCAAATGTTTCTCCTTCAAAAATTTTTGCAACCACGGTATCCATTAATTCAGATAGGACTGTAACCGTTAGGTTTACGATACTGTCGCAGTTATTGCTGTTCTTGAGTGTGTCTATGTAGTTTCCAGATTCTGAAATGATGGTACTTCCTAATTCAAAAACCTCATCATTACATAGACTTACGTCCAAAACATTTTCTAAAACAGGAATACGAAAATCATATACTTGAGTAAGTAAGCAAGACCCATCACTCATTGTTCTTACTTGATACTCACCTTCTCCGTAGTTTTGAGAAAGCAAGGGCGCGGTTTCGCCGACTAAGGCAATGCCATCTTTATACCATTGATAATCGATGTTATCTTCTTCAGGTACGCTCAATGTAAAGTCATCGGCACAAGGATGATTGACTTCAGAAATTTGAAATTCAAAAGAACGTAAATCTGCTAAAACTAAGTTATCAAAGAAGTAATACGTCGTTCGACCAGCACTAGACCTCTCGCATGGAGGTCCTATAGCAATCGCATTAATATCTACAATTGGAGTAATCGTAATCTCAGTTTTGACCCACGCCGAACCACCGCCACCGCCTACAGTTTTTGAGCCTAATTTTTGCCAATTTGGCCCATTAGTGGGGCAGCCCAAGTCAGGATTACCAATTCCAAAGGGAAGGTTATCACAATCGGTCGTCCCAAAAAAAGTAACATCAAGTGTTGGTGAAAAGGCTTCACTTGTAAAGCCAATGTAGAACTCAAAACGATATTCAGTATTGGCCTTCAGTGGACCTGTCAAACAAGCACCTGCATATTCTTTCCAGTTATACTCTGCGAATCCTCCACCTATTCGTCCATTAGCAAATCCCACAATTGCCTCACCATCAGGAAAAGGAGTTGGTGGAAAGTGAACATCCCATCCCGTCCACCCACATGGATGAATGAGGTCTGTGGTTGGCTCTGAAGCTTGTACCCACCCAACAGCACAGTTGAGCATGCTCCTTTGCACAGGACAACAAGTTGATTCCTCAAATGATGGATTTGGGATAAGAGATTCGGGAACCAATATTTCACAAGTACAATCAGGATCATTGAGATCGATAAGGCCATCACCATCATCATCTAATGCATTGCTACAATCTTCCATCATTTGACTATTGACAGTAGAAAATGAGAGAAGTGATCCAACACCTACTATGAGAATGACAAGGGTCACTATAGGAAGGATGATATTTACGTACTTAAAAGTCAATTGACCATTTTAGTGTTTAAGATGTAATTTAAAATAGAAAACTTATTTGTTTTAGTATTACTCCTATTGAATTTGATTGTCAAATGTCAGGATAGTAACTATGATAACCCTTTCAACGTAGTTTTGTTTTACTAAATAGATTGTTGATCGTGCTTTTTGCTCAGTATGCTAGATTTGATGATACAATGCTCTACTTCGATGAATAATTCTATTATTTTTAAACTTAACAAACAACACTTCCAATGTTTACAACATCATGTAATTCTGGTCTTTTACTCTTTTGCACGAATCAATCTTTAAAAAATCTCGTCGCCATTGTCCTATTGATTTTTTGCAACTGTTCGATCCAAGCTCAGCAATTACCACCTATGGGTGGAGGCGAGTTCCAACGAAACCTTTCGGAGCCTTGCCTATCAGATGAACAACGGTACATCATACAAGATCAGATAACACAAAATAGAGAAAGGACCGAAGTAAAAACTGCAATTGAATCTCAGAAAAATGTAACCACTATTCCACAGTTTATCTGGCCAGTTAAGGTAAGTGCAGAATCTCCATTCTTCCACTCGCTAATCGTTACAAATTATGTTGATCATGATCCTATATTCACTGGTAGTCAATTTGGTGATTCGAATCTGGATTATAATTGTGGGAATCGGACATATGATACGACAGGCGGTTACAATCACAGTGGTATAGATATATCCACTTGGCCTTTTCCTTGGTATATGTATGAAAATGACTTTGTTGAAGTCATTGCAGCTGCTGATGGTGTGATTGTTAATAAGCAAGACGGCAATGCAGATAACAGTTGCGGTTGTACTAACTTTAATTGGAATGCTGTCTTTGTAGAGCATGCTGATGGATCAATTGCCTGGTATGGCCATTTGAAGAACAATGGTCTAACAGCAAAGCCGATTGGAGCGACAGTGACAGCTGGAGAATTTATCGGTTACATGGCAAGCTCAGGTTGCTCTACTGATCCACATCTGCACTTTGAAGTATATGATGACTCAAATCAATTGATTGATCCTTATGCTGGTGCGTGTAATAATTTTAACAGTCAAAGTTGGTGGCAATCCCAACCTGATTATCTGACTCCTAGGATAAACGCCATTAAAACGCATTCATCTCCACCAGAAGTTGGATGCCCAAGTCCAAACGAGATCCCACATTTTTCTGACTGTTTTCAATCTGGAGAAAGAGTTTTCATCGGATTTTATTTTAAAGATCAATTGGCTGGTTCAGAGCAAAACATGAGATTGCTCATGCCACCTAATCAAACATTATATGCGAATTGGGATTTTACATCTCCCAATTATTTTCCTGGCTCTTGGTGGTATTGGTTTTGGGACTTACCCTCAAACGGTCCTTTTGGTGTCTGGACAGTTGAAGCGGATTATCAAGGTGTGACATATGCTCATCAATTCCATTATGAAGAACAAGGATATTCAGGAATACTACCTATTGCTGGTATTCAAACAACGAATAGAACGGTCGAAACAGATGGCTTCATTCGATCGTATCAGACGGTTGCAAGTCCTGCAGTCGTTAATTATGATGCAGGCGAACATGTCGAATTACAGGCCCCATTTGAGGTACAAAGCGGAGCTATTCTTCATGCGTTTATCGATGGGTGTGGGAATTAAAATGATTTAGTGTTCCAGATAAATTGAGTAAGTTCTTGTCAAATAGCATTAGTGCATTTATAAATTATTGAATAAAAGTATCTTTGATAGATGCCTATAAAAAAAGACATCTCTTCAATATTAAAAAAATTTGACATTGAAGCGCTAAACCCCATGCAGGAAGAAGCATATACTTCCATCCAAAAAGGGACTGATGTCATTTTACTTTCCCCAACGGGTACAGGCAAAACATTGGCATTTGTATTGCCTTTGATTGAAACACTCAATCCCGATTCTTCTGAAATTCAATTGTTGATCGTCGTCCCCTCAAGAGAGTTGGCTCAGCAGATAGAACAGGTCATCCGCAAAATGGGATCCGGATTTAAAGTCAATGCTGTTTATGGTGGAAGAGCAGGCATGCAGGACAAAATTGATCTCAAGCATACTCCTGCAATTCTTATTGGTACGCCTGGAAGAATAGCGGATAGGTTTAGAAGAGACAGTTATTCTCTTGCTCACATCAAAACACTTGTGCTTGATGAATTTGATAAATCACTAGAAATTGGCTTTCAAGAAGAGATGGAAGAAATCGTCGACACGTTACCTAAAATCAAACAGCGCATTCTAACTTCAGCTACCACGGACGCCGAACTACCTTCATTTGTTGGATTACAAGATCCTGTGACCATTAATTATTTGGAAGAAGGCAGTTCTCAATTAGTAATAAAAACTATTTTATCGCCTGAAAAAGATAAGTTGCATACCCTAGTAAAAACACTTGCTTTTATTGGTCATCAACCGGGCATTATTTTTTGTAATGTCAAAGATGCCCTTCATAGAATTAGTGATTTCTTAGACGACAATGATGTCGATCATGTTTGCTTCCATGGTGGAATGGAACAAATCGACAGAGAGCGATCACTAATTAAATTCAGAAATGGGACGAATCAGATTTTACTTGCCACAGACCTTGCTGCCAGAGGGCTCGATATTCCAGAAATTACATTCATCATACATTATCATCTTCCTTACAGAGAAAAAGAGTTCACACACAGAAACGGTAGAACAGCAAGGATGAACCGTGATGGTATAGCTTATATCCTCCACTGGAAGAATGAACCACTGCCAGATTTTATCCAAGACATTTCTCCAGAAAAACTTGAGGTCGATGAATTAGAAAAGTCAACATTGAGTCCGCCAGTAAAATGGACAACCTTATACATCACTGGAGGACGGCGAGATAAAATATCAAAAGGTGATGTCGCAGGACTGTTTTACAAGATTGGTGAATTAAAAAAAGAACAACTCGGGACTATAGAACTCAAACAAAATTGCACCTACGTAGGTGTACATGCAACTGTGGCTAAGAATCTAATTGAAAAAACCAATAATTCTAGACTGAAGAAAAAAAAGGTGAGAGTGAGTCTTATTGATTAAGAATATCAATCAGTTAAGCTTATCCGTACAGTTTGATTCCATCAACATTTTAATACCTTTAAACTATATCGAATATTGAATGAGTAAAGATTACGATGTTGTCATAATTGGAAGTGGCTTTGGCGGTACGATGACTGCGAAAAAATTGATTGATGCCGGGTTGAGAGTCGCAATTGTAGAAAGAGGAGACTGGGTAAAGAGAGGTCCACAAAATTGGGCAACTGAAGGCTCAATCGACCTAACACCTCAATACGATAAATCAGTACCTTATCATGTGGTCAAAGGTGGAAACAAACCTAAAATGGGTGTGTACTCTGCAGTAGGCGGTCCGTCCTTATTTTATGGAGGTGTCTCTTTTAGATTTAGAGAAGATGACTTCAATCCTCCTGCAGATATTGTAGCAGAATCTGGGGCAGAGTGGCCAATCTCATATCAAGACCTTGAACCATTTTATACTGAAGCAGAAGCACTTTTGAATATAGCAGGAGACGATGGAGCTGATCCGACAGCACCGCCTCGAACAGCACCGTATCCTCAACAACCTGCTGACTATGCTGCCATAAGTAAAAAAATAAAATCATCTGCTGAATCACTTGGTTGCCATCCGTTTCACTTGCCTTTAGCCATCAATTATCAAGATAAGTCTAGGCCGGTGTGTCAACTGTGTACGACTTGTGACACATTCACTTGTGCCATAGGAGCAAAAAATGATTTGGAAATGATGATCCTTCGTGGAATGTCAGAAAGCCAAGTCGATATCATCCCAAATGCAGTTGTCACAAAAATCAATCAATCAAATGGCGCATTCACAACTGTCTCCTATTTTGACAAAACAGATGGTCAGGCAAAAACGCTGAGCGCTAATGCCTGCGTCCTAAGTGCAGGAGCACTTGCTTCTCCTCACATTTTATTGAATAGTGAACTTGATGCTGTTAACCCTGCGGGCGATCGTATAGGTCGGTATTTGATGAGACATGTCAATGCCATTGTCTTTGGCATATTTGCAAGTCCTCCAGATAAGCAAAAGCGTTTCCATAAAGAACTTGCGATTCTTGATTACTATTTCGGACATAAAGACATTGCATATCCGAAACATAAAATCGGCAGTCTACAACAAGTCCCTACCCCACCTTCTGGTCTTGTCAGAAATGAAGCACCCAAACCATTGGGACCAATTGCTGCTGGCGGTGTGAAATTACTTACTGGACTACTTGCGATTGCTGAAGATCAACCTCAGTACAATAATCAGATCAGAATTGATAAAAGAAGTACCCAAGAATACGGCCTGGCAAAACCCATCGTATCACATGAGTATACAGAACGCGACCAACAAGCCGTAAAAGTACTCACAGACCAAGCCAAAAAAATCATGAAAAAATCAGGTGCACTTATCAATTACGTTCACCATATAAAAACATTTTCTCATAGTGCTGGTACTGTACGAATGGGAATTGACCCGGCAACTTCTCCTCTAGATGCAAATTGTAGATTCAGAGGTGTTGATAATCTTTATGTCGTAGATGCTTGCTTTATGCCAAGTTCTGCAGCTGTTAATCCGTCATTGACAATCAGCGCAAATGCCTTAAGAGTCGGAGAAATTATAGCAAAATCACATAACTATAGTAATTTAGACGCTTGAGTGTAACGGAAACATTGAGAATTTGCTTTTTGGGCTGTGGCAATATAACTGTCAAGCATGCCAAACTTGTGCGCGCAACATCAACGGACATTGCATTATCATTTGCCAGTAGGAGTCAATCCAAAGCAGAAGAATTCTCTTCAACGTATCATGGGGATATGTCTTTTGGATCTTATGATGAAGCATTGACTTCAGCTGATGTGGACATTATCATGATAAATACTCCCCCTGACAGTCATTTTGATTTGGCCTCAAAAGCAATTGAAAATGGCAAGCATGTCATTGTAGAAAAACCACCATTCTATTCGTCTAAAGATTTTGATGTATTGGGACCAAAGGCCGATCAAAAAGGACTGCAGTTACTTGTTGCAGAAAACTATTTTTACAGACCATTGCGTGACACATTGCACAAGCTGCTTGAACAAAAGGTGATTGGTATTCCATTGTTCATGAACATCAATGCGACCAAAAAGCAAGAGAATAGTAATGATTGGCGAGACGACAAAAGCATTGTCAAATATGGTGCATTGTATGAAGGAGGCATACACTGGATGAGCATCATCAATAATCTTGGATTTAGCATTGATAGCTACGATGGATTCAATCCTCGAAAGGAGCAAGAACTAGAAAGGAGTATGCAGATGACAGCTAGAACTAAAGAAGGCATGATCATCAACTTGCTGTACAGTTGGGAAGTAGACACCATTTTTAAAGGACTCCGTTTGTCAAAAATTCATGGTACAGAAGGGTCAATCACTTTTGAGTCCAATGGCATTTTTGTCATAGTTAGAGCAAAGAAGAAACGATTTATCTGGCCTGGTTTTGCTGACATTGGAGGTTCTAAAAGCATGTGGAAAGACTTTCTGTCGTCAATAAAAAATGGTACACCAGCTGCATACACCTGGAAAATGGCGCAAAAAGATTTATTAGCTGTTGAAACCACTTATTCTACATCTGTATAGAAATTTAAGCCATTAAAGTTTAAATTCGTGCCCTTAAGCAAAACGAATTATGGGTAACTTAATGATAGCAACTATTGTCGGACTTTTTGTCGGTGTCCACAATGCCACTTGGGGGATGTACAAAGATGCTCCACATGAGGGATTTACGTGGTCTACCTATTTCAGAAGTGTCATTGCTGGCTTAATTTATGGGCCACTCGTTGCCTACATATTCAACTTAGACATGTCTTTGGCAGCAAATATGTTTTTACTTTTTGGTGCAGCATATAGTTTAGAACGCATCACGATGGAAGTGTACAAAACATTTATCAGGGTAGAAGATCAGAGCAAATATTTTATTCCGATGCAGTTGTCTGTTTTTGGAAAGCCTGTGGAAAGTTATGCAGCAAGATTGTTCTTCGGCTTTTTATACGTGATTGCTCTTCTGCTTATCTCTTATGGTGTTTATATGTTAAACAATAAATTTCAAGCTGGAGATATAAAAGCCAATGCCTTTTTGTTGTTGCTCCCTTGTTCGGTATTTGGTTGGGTATCAGCATTTGGTGGTGCTTGGAAAGATGCACCATTAGAAGGCTTCGAAACATTCAAATTCTTCAGATCACCTGGGGTAGCTTATTTCTATGCTTTTGTCGCAAGTCTTTTTACATCTAATCTGCTTATTATCACTATGTGCAGCATTGGCTTTACGATTGCCAGTATTGAGACCTATAAGACATTTTTCTTCTTGGATCGACCAAGGGGCAAGTTTCAAGGTAAGCCAATTACTCATCCTGAGATGGAAACATTTAGAAAGAAATTCGTGCCTGGCTATGTTGGAATTTGGATTTTTGTCATTGCGACATTCATACTTGGGTTGATGAATCGTCCGGACACCTTACTCCCTTTTTAAATAACTAAGCACAACAACAGAGCCGAGTATAGCTGGAATGAAAATCAAAAATGTCCTATACAATAATGTGAAGGACATGATGTAGTCTTGACTAATGACACTCGCCATTAAGCCACTTATACTTAACTCTGCTATCCCACTTCCGCCAGGGCTAGGCGAAAAATAGAGAAGTAAATACAACACTGCTTGTATTGCAATTACCGTCCAAAAATCTGTTTCTAATCCAAATGACAATAGAATGATATAGGCAAGTAAGTACTTATTGGCGTAGAGTATAATGGTCAATACAAAACTCATTGGCATGAGCTGTGGTTTAGAAGAAATAAGCTTGATGCATTTATTCCGATAATCTGTCAGACTTATTTGTGTTTTTTCACCAAATTTCTTCAGTTTTTCGCTCCATTGTTCTGATAAAATTGATACCGGTCTACCTAAGATGGAGATGAATTTTCCCAACACACTTGGAGCAAGTAAGCCAATGGCGATAACAACAAATAAAGTCGTAAATACAGATAAGCCAAACTTACTTAGGTTTGTGACCAACCCTTCGGGCACTTTATCTTGAAGTAAATTTATTGCCACCAATCCACTTAAAGGAAAAAATATGATTGTTGAAATCCAATTAAAAAAACTATTAGAAATATTGTCAGGAATAGACACTCCATGCCTGTAAAAGATGTAAAATTGACCTGGCCCTCCACCACTTTGAGAAGGTGTCACAGCGCCCATAAATATATTGGCAAGGTTTGCTTTTATACTAACCCAAATCGAAATTCCAGGCTTAAACTCCCTAATGAAAATATGATTTCTTAAGCCACCTAGAATCAAATCATTGCACGTAAAGACCAAACCTAAAACAATCCAATACCATTTGACGGAAGTCAACACCTCAACTGTTTTACCAGTATTATGATACAAAAAAACAACAATGAATGCAATGACAGAAATAGATACGAATAAAACTACACCTCTTTGTATCGTTTTCCTGTTCAGATACTTTGTGTACTTATCGATTCCTGTACTTACTTCATTGTTCAATTTATGCTCACTCATCAATGCAGTTATGGTAACAATTATACTCTAATAATAGACATAACTAGCGCTGTAACAAGAATATTCTGTGTAAAACATATACAAAAACAGCTATGAGTCTGTGCAATAAGGATTTGACACTAATGGCTAACTGCCATTTCATATCAACAAATAAACAGAGTAATGTATGTTAAAGTCAATATTTAAGTTAGCTTAGAGTAATAAATCAGCCTTTTTTTCAAATAACGGTTTTGGTTTGTAATCAAAAATAAAATGGAAAATCTTTGTGGGTCCAAGAGAGAAGTGATGTTGCATATCGAATCCGAATATGTGAACAAAATTGCTGACGAGAATTTACTTCAAATAGATAAGTCTTGGCAGCCAACTGACTTCCTGCCAAAATCTAATGACTTCAATACATTCTGCAATGAGGTTAAGGAATTGCGACAAAGCGCTGAAGGTCTGTCATATGATTTCTGGGCTGTGTTGATCGGTGACACCATCACAGAAGAAGCTTTACCTACATACGAATCATGGTTAGCTGGATTACATGATATAGACATCATGGGTAATACTGGTTGGGGCAGATGGACAAGGGCATGGACAGCCGAGGAAAACCGTCATGGCGATACACTCAATAAATTTTTATACCTCTCTGGTAAAATAGATATGCGGGCAATGGAAACATCTGTCAATTATCTGTTAGCTGATGGTATGGACATACAGACTGGTGATGACCCTTATAAGGTGTTTGTCTACACGAGTTTTCAAGAGTTAGCGACCAATGTATCCCATGCAAGAGTAGCCAAATTGGCTAAAGAAGCAGATTGTCAAAGTCTAGCAAAAATGTGTGCATTCATAGCCTCTGATGAAGCAAGACACGCAAATGCATATATGACCTTTATTACAAAAATATTTGAGGTCGATCCAAGTGAAATGATGTTGGCTCTAGAAGACATGATGAGAAAGAAAATTGTCATGCCTGCGCATAATCTACGAGAGATCGGTGTCAACATTGGAGAAAGCTTTGTTCATTTTTCTAATGCCGCCCAACGTATTGGGGTTTATACTTCTGAAGACTATATCAACATACTTGAACGTCTTCTTGACTTCTGGAAAGTAGGCGAAGTTGAAGGGTTGAATGATGAGGCTAAAAAGGCAAGAGACTATCTTATGGCTCTGCCAGCTAGAATGTCAAGAGTCATTTCTCGTTTGAAAATACCAGAGCACGAGTATAAGTTTAGTTGGATAAATTAAATTTAAGACTGGTCGCTGATTTCGTCTTGACTCAGTTCTAGAGAAAGTTGCTGCAAGCGTCTCGCCTCAGCATAAGGATTGACATTCCTAGAAAAGGTAAATGATTCTTCGGAAGGACCACCTCGTCATTCGCCTGACGGCGACTGCCACTCCTCCAATGGAGGAGAATTGGTCTTATGGTTAACTATAATTCTCTTTGCTAATTAACTATTGCACAAATTGAAAAAGGCAAAACCAATCATTCGTACATAAGACAAAGAAGTCTATTGCTTACTATGGAGTCAAGAACAAAAAAATGTAGAATCAAGAATTTGATGGAAGCAATACCTTTTTCACCTAAAAAGCTTCAAAAGAAAAAAGGAGCCAAACAATCCTCACGATTACATGTTGGCTCCTTCTTTATTTTCAACTTGTGTTTTCTTTAATTAGAACAACCTTCTATATAAGCATGGAATATTGCATTCCGCTTAACCTCAAAACCAGGTTTTAACAGAACTTCATTACCTGCAGAATATTCAATGTTTGCTGGAGCAACTATTGTTGCATTGGATTCTACCCGTATCAATGCCTCATACAATTCTGTCCCACTAAGTGTATTGCCTATGTCTCTTATATCTTGACAATCCAAATCACAAATACCATCGTTATCTGTATCGATGTCTACAACACCACAGCCACACAACATTGGTGTGGTTTTTAGTGGATCATTAGGACATCCATCTTGACTATCACATGTGCCATCATTATCAGCATCTGCAAAAGTACCTGCACAATTACATGAGGATGTAATAACATCACCTATCGTACAAGGATCATTGTCATTACACGATGTGCCAATCAACGAATCATCAAATCCAGGACAAACATCATCATTGTCGCACACGCCATCATTATCTGCATCAGGAAATGTACCTTGACATTGACAAGTTGCTGGATCTATAATATCATTTATCGTACATGGATCATTGTCATTACAAGAATTTCCAATACTCGCATCATCTATTCCTTCACATTCGTCAAAGAAGTTACATATGCCATCATTGTCTGTATCCATATAAACACCTACACAATCACAACTCGATGTGATGTAAACATCTCCCATTGTACATGGATCTCCATCGCTACAAGCTGCACCGATCCACGAATTTGGCAAAGTAGGACAAATATCATTTCCATCACAAACACCGTCAGAATCAGTATCTACGAATGTCCCTGCACAATTACAATTCGAATCCATCACATCGTTTACAGTACATGAATCATTATCGTCACACGCCCCGCCAACTCTTTTCATAAACACAAATTCATTGGGTTCTCCAATTATGACAAATTCATCTTGATTAATAACGGTTATTCCTTCAGGTTGATTCATACCAAGTGATCCTAAATCTATACTACTAACAAGTGCCCCAGTATAGGAATTTACTTCAACAATTGATTCTCCTTCTTGTGTTAATATAAAGAGAGAATTGTTGGTCGAATAAGCTAAGCCTGCAATATCCGTGAAGCCATTAGGATACGTATGATCAATCGAATTGAAATTAAAAAACTCCGTAGGTGTAAAACTAGACCCACGTTTACTCAATGGATCGTGGATGATGTAGACGTCTGGTGAATTTATTTCCCTTCCTACATGGAGTACATCGTTTACAGTATCATAAGCAATTCCTTCTAAGCCATCATTACCTGTACCTGTACCATTGAATTGAATTCTATTGGAAGAATTCGGATAAGAAATACTAATGTTATTGTTTCCAGATGGAATCGTTGTAAAGGTGATTCTTCGTCTTCTTTCTTCAGTAATTGCATATAAGTTGCCAGTGATGTGCGCAATTCCTTCTGTATCTTCAAATCCGTTTAGAATAATGCTTCGAATTAGATTTCCAGTAATACTGAATTCATATGCAGTTGGGTCTCCATTTTGAACAGCCATCATTCTATTTGATACAGGATTGTATGTGATGCCTGAGAAGTCATCTGGAATGCTTGAAACAGTAAAAGAAGAACAAGACACAAAAGAAGACAGATCGTATCCGTCACAGCTCGTTTCTGGACCGACACAAACATCAAATTGGTCACATATGTTATCATTATCTATATCGTTGAATGTGCCCGCACAATTACAATTACTTGTCCAAACATCATTAACGGTACAAATATCATTATCATCGCAAGCAGTACCAATCAACAAATCATTGAATCCATTACATTGGTCATTTGCATCACAAACAGTATCGTTATCAGAATCAGCAAATACACCTAAACATCCACAATCACTTTGATACACATCATTAATTGTACATGGATCTCCATCATTACAGCTTGTCCCAATAAGTAAATCATCAAAAGAAGGACAGGCATCAAAGAAATCACAAACAGTATCGTTATCAGCATCTTGGAACGTACCTGTACATTCACACGTCGACGCCAAATAGACATCTCCTGAAGTACAGATATCGCCATCGCTGCATGCTGCTCCAATCCAAGAATTTGGTAGTATAGGACATATATCATTCCCATCACAAATACCATCTGAATCTGTGTCAGTATAGACGCCAGCACAATCACAATTGGATGTATACACATCATTGAGTGTACAAGGATCCAGATCGTCACAAGGTGTACCAATCAATAAATCATCAAACATTGGACAAACATCGTCTGCGTCACATACGCTATCATTATCTGCATCATCAAATGTACCAACACATGCGCAAGCAATTGCATCATACACATCTCCTGATGTACAGGCATCCATATCGTTACAGGCGGTGCCTATAAGTGCATCATTCAATCCTTCGCACACATCGTCATTGTTACAAACACCATCGCCATCAGTGTCTTCAAAGGTGCCTTCACACAAACAATTTGTTGTATACTGATCATTGATCGTACAAGGATCATTATCATTACATGGTGTCCCGATTAATAAATCATCAAACATTGGACAAACATCATCTGCGTCACACACGCTATCATTATCTGCATCATCAAATGTACCAATACATGCGCAAGCAACTGCATCATACACATCTCCTGATGTACAGTCATCCATATCGTTACAGGCTGTTCCTATAAGTGCATCATTCAATCCTTCACACACATCGTCATTGTTACAAACACCATCGCCATCAGTGTCTTCAAAGGTGCCTTCACACAAACAATTCGTTGTATACTCATCGTTGATTGTACATGGATCATTATCGTTACATGGTGTCCCGATTAATGCATCATCAAGTGTAGGGCAAATATCTATTGCATCGCAAAACCCATCAGAATCTGCATCATTAGGATCCTGCGTACCTTCGCATAAGCAAGTAGTTGCAGAATAGACATCATTAATCGTGCATGGATCCATATCATCACATGCCATACCGATTAAACCATCATCCAAACCTTGGCAAACATCGTCGTTGTCACAAACACCATCTGCATCGGTGTCTTCAAATGTACCTTCACATACACAATTCGTCGTATACTCATCATCTATGGTACATGGATCCATGTCATCACAAGGAGTACCAATCAATGTATCATCGAACATTGGACAAATATCAGCTGTATCACAAATGCCATCTGCATCTGCATCATTTAAATCTGGAACACCTTCACATAAACAAGTTGTTGCAGAATAGACATCATTAATCGTGCATGGATCCATATCATCACATGCCACACCTATCATGTTATCATCGAACATGGGACAGATATCATCATTTTCACAGACTCCATCCAAGTCAGTATCTTCAAATGTACCTTCGCATAAACAATTGGGGGTATACACATCATTTATGGTACATGCATTCATGTCATCACATGACGTACCAATTAAGAAGTCATCAAAATTTGGGCAAACGTCAACATCATCACAAACAGTATCTCCATCTGAATCGTTGCCATTAGGATCATCGTTTGCTATCAATTCCAGATTGAAAGAAATGTCAGAACTTGTCACTCTACTCTGGTGCATCTCTATGGCTAGTACATTTATGCCAACTGCAAAGCTAGAAGCGGGAATAGTTGCCGTTTTAATAGCGTTATTAGAAATAACATTTGGTGTTAATGTGTTGTAATTTGGTGTTCCAGCAGGCATGTTTTCTCGTATTACATCCACGCCATTTACATACAAAACAAAACCGTCATCATAGACCACTTCTATATCAAAATCAACATAATTACATAAATCCGGTATATTAATTTCGCTTCTGAAATACCCAACTAAAGTATTCGAGTTAATGACGGTATTTTCATCATTATCTCCATATCCTAATTCAGCTGGACCTACAGCCCACGCAGAATCATCATAGGTAGACGCACTCCATACATCTCCGCCAATAGGAGCTGGTTCACTTGCATTATCAAAATAACGCCAATCAGCTCCAAAAGGAATTAAGGTGGTTTGAGCTGTAATGGATGATGAAATAAATAGAAAGATTACTGCAATATATGCTAGTAAACGAAAAGGTGGGTAATGCATTTCGATCCGATTTTAAGGCACGGAGCCATTTATTAAGTACAGGGGAAGTGTTTTTTTGCAAACAAAAGTATAAATAAACTGCTAATGTATCTACGAAAACAGCCGTTGCTAGCCTTTGCATACTTTAGACTTCCTCTATAAAGACTAAAATGTATACGACATCCCACAGATTTCAGAGGGCAAATGTTAATTTTTTTTGATCAGGACAAAACAGTTTAAAAAAAGGGGTAAAGACATCAGATCTTTACCCCCGTGATCTAAGCTAGATCAGTAAGATTCAGCAACAGCCTAAGCCTGAACAACAGGGATAAATGGCAGCTGCAAGTCCTATTATTGCAAGGACTGATAATGCAATCTTCTTCATGTGTGTACTAATTTTTAAAAGTTAAAAAATAAAATTACATCGCAATATTACGATAGCTATAGCCAAAAAAATGGTCAGCAACAGCTCCCATTCTTGAATAAATGATGGATTTTTGACATTAATGAATGGCAAGCTTGGGTATTCACGCAGTAGCATCTGTATACTCCATCGATATCGTTTTTGATGATACCTGCGTTTTTCATTGCCTTCAAATGCTGTGAAACTGTTGATTGAGATAGTGGTAATTCGTTTACTATATCTCCACAGACACATTCACCCTTTTTGATCAGATATTCTAAAATGGCGATTCGAGCTGGATGAGAAATAGCTTTAGCCATATTGGCCAAATCCACATGCTCCTTTGAAAATAAATCTGATTTAGTCAAACCCATATCAATCGTAATATTACGATTTAGTATTCAAAATAACAAATGTATTCACAGTTGCCATAACAAGTATTGACCGATGTCTAGAGAACTATCAGAAGAGTTTGGCATTCTAGGATTATTATCGCCTAAATTCATAGGGCAATAACCCCAATAATTATATAGCTTTGAGTCATGGTATTTCCTATAGGTGATGAAAATGTCCAAGGGGGATCGAAACCCTATTTCAGCTACGGTTTGATTGCTGTCAACGTATTGGTTTTTTTAGCACAACTTGCGTCACCTGGTAATTTGGTTTGCGAGTTTGCGACAATCCCAAATGATATTTTAGCAGGCGATCGCTTGTTTACAGGTATCACAAGTATGTTTTTACACGGTGGTTGGATGCATCTGATAGGAAACATGCTCTATTTGTGGATTTTTGGTGACAATATTGAAGCTTGTATTGGTAATGTTCCATTCATTATTTTCTACATTTTAGGAGGAATTGTGGCATCGGCAGCTCATGTCTATCTAGGGGCAGCTGGTCAGCAAATAGCTACAGATTGTTGTGAAATTTGTGGAACACTCAATGCATGTGATGTCGAATCCCAATCGGCAAACCCATGTCCTGGATCCATTCCTTCATTAGGAGCCAGTGGTGCGATTGCAGCGGTAATGGGTGCTTATTTGGTGATGTTCCCAAAGTCAAAGATTAAAATGATTGCACTTATTTTTGGATCATTTAGTATCCCAGCTTTTCTATTTCTTCTCTTTTGGATTGGTCAACAGTTCTTTTCTGTTTTTCAGACGATGGGCGTTAGCGGTGGCGGAGTAGCATGGTGGGCACACATTGGAGGATTTGTATTTGGTTTGGCCTTGGGTTTTCTATTCAGGGGTAAAGCAAAGTGGAAACATCCTGAGATGTATCAAGATTCTGATACACCCTTTGTATGATCCAATATTCTATTCACTTTAAATACATCAACTAAAGTTACTTTAAACGTCGCTCTAAAAGGCAGTCAGGCTCAACAGTCGTGTACTTAGGAAAATGGCATCATACCATTAAAACTAATGCCATTCAATAAATCAGAACCCTAAAAACAGATATTCAAGCTTAGTTCAAATACTTTAAACAATTTCCATTCCTTAACTTAATTGTTAAAATTTATTCAAC
>CALLFA010000161.1 GCA_937997635.1 uncultured Saprospiraceae bacterium
TCCCAATATATATCCTTGACTATCCGTAACCACCCAGCCTAAAGTCTGACCATTTGTATTTGCAGAGGCAATTGAGCCTGCAGGAATCATATCTGGAGTTCCATCTCCGACAGAGTCAAAGACGAAAGGACCACCAAACAATTCACCACCGTTAGCATCACATCCTGAAGCATTATTTCTGATCACTTCTATTGGATTAGATAGACTAAAACAACCTTGTATGTCATTTGCATTCATACCCACTTCTGCGCCTGTAATTGGGCCGTCAAATGCTAGTCTCCAAATCAAGCATGTACCAGCACCTGGATTATCAAAATTGACTGCACTAGGCATTGGTGGTAATCCAAGTATGTATCCATCAGAATCCGTAACTACCCATACTAGATTTTGACCATTTGTATTTGCAGACGCAATTGAACCTGCAGGAATCATATCTGGGGTTCCATCTCCGACAGAGTCAAAGACGAAAGGACCACCAAACAATTCACCACCGTTGGCATCACATCCTGAAGCATTTGTTCTGATTACTTCTATTGGGTTAGACAGACTAAAACAACCTTGTATGTCATTTGCATTCATACCCACTTCTGCGCCAGTTATGGCACCATCATATGCGATTCTCCAGACCAAGCAAGCGCCTGCTCCAGCACCGTCGAAGTCCACTACACCTGGCATCGGTGGCAGACCCAATATATATCCTTGACTATCCGTAACTACCCAGCCTAATGTCTGACCGCTAGTACCAGTTGATGTAATTGATCCAGCAGGAATCATATCAGGTGTACCGTCTCCGACAGAGTCAAAGATGAAAGGACCTCCAACGAGTTGACCTCCATCTGCACTACAATCGTCATTGCACACTTCTCCAGAGTCATTTCTTTCGACTCGAATTGGATTTGACAAACTATAACAACCTGCTAAACCATTGAGATTGTTTCCTAATGCTAATCCTTGCAATCCAGTTACAAATGTGACATTCCAAATCAAACAAGTACCTGGAAATACTCCATCAAAATCAACGACTGATGGCATTGGAGGTAAGCCTAAAATATTACCTAAATCGTCAGTGACAATCCATTGGGTGTTTGGTCCAAAGCTATTGCTTAGGCTAATTGAACCAGCAGGAATATTGTCTGCTACGCCATCTCCGACACAAAATTCGAATGGTCCACCACTTAGAGCTCCTCCGATGACTCCACAATTTGGATTACAAGCCGAACCAGAGTTTTCTCTAAAGACATACACCGGATTTGATAGATCATAGCAACCATCAAAGCCACTTACATTTTGACCAGCAACTAAACCAGTAAAACCATCTTCAAAACTCAAGTGCCAGACTAAACAAATACCAACACCCGCTGCTTCAAAATCAACGGCAGAAGGCATTGGGGGCAACCCAAGTATGAGGCCTTCTTGATCTGTGACTACCCAAGCAGTATTACTTCCATTATTACCTGTTAAAGAAATTGATCCTGCAGGAATATTATCTGAAATACCATCTTCGACACAAAACTGGAATGGACCGCCTTCTAGCGTACCACCATCAGGCTGATTTCGAGTAACTTCAATTGGATTTGACAAATCATAACAACCTACAAAATCTGCTATATTCTGTCCACCAGCTAAACCTGTCAACCCGTCTTCATAACTCAAATACCACACTTGGCAAACTCCAGGTCCAGCCCCATCAAAATCAACGGCTGTAAATGTTGGTGGCAAGCCGAGTATATTACCTAAATCATCTGTGACTACCCATTGTCGATTAGTACCACTACCACCAGTGAGCGTAATTCCTCCTGTTGGAATATTGTCAGCAATACCATCACCGACACAATACTCAAAAGGACCACCAGTAAGAACCCCACCATCAGCTGAACATATAAGGTCACAAGCTCCTCCTGTTTCATCTCTAACAACAGAGATAGGATTTGATAAATCAAAACAACCATCAAAATCTGCTATATTCTGCCCACCAGCTAAACCTGTCAATCCTGGTTCATATCTCAAATACCAAACTTGACAAACGCCAGGACCAGCTCCATCAAAATCAACAGCAGTGAACGTTGGAGGCAAGCCCAAAATATTACCTAAGTCATCTGTGACTACCCATTGGTTAAGAGAACCACTGCCACCAGTTAACATTATTCCATCAGCTGGGATATTGTCTGGAATACCATCACTAACACAAAATTCGAATGGTCCACCTTCTAGCACACCACCATCTACATCAATAATGGTACAACCTTCATTTAAGACTACCGTATAAGATCCTCCACTATTATTATTTACACCTTGATCAAATGAAGTAATTCTAATTTCTGTAATGCAGCCTAGTACAGTTACTGATATCATATGGTCAGGGTTCCCATTCACTTGAACTTCGCAACCAGGACCATTCGGCACAAAAGAGTTACCCATAGCACTGACACAAGAACTGTTACTTGCTGTAATGCCTACTGGTGAACCTTGATTAAAGGCTTCAATAATTATTTCATCTGTTTGATCTATATCCCAAAGTTCAAATTCAAAACCACATACAGGCTCTGAGAAAGAATATAATGCTTGCATATTGTTGGCTGCACCAACTGCATTGCTAACACCAAGCCTCAAACCTACAGCACCTGTGGTTTGACTAGCATTGATTGCATTTTCATCTGCTACTGCTGTTCCGTTAAAGGATCTTGTTAAAGTTAATGTTGCATTTCCAACAGTGACACCTGCATTATTGATGTCAGCCATTCCATTGTTACTTCCATTTAAGGAAGCTAAATCTGGAGTCGAACAATTATCAGGACATTGCATATTACATACTTCACCTGATTCACTTCTTTCTACGATGACGGGATTGGATAAGCTATAGCATCCTTCGAAATCATCTGTATTTGATCCAACACTTAACCCTGTAAATCCATCTTCATATGCTAAGTACCATACTAGACAAACCCCTGGTCCAGCTTCATCAAAATTAACGGCTGAAGGCATTGGTGGTATTCCAAGTATATTTCCTAAATCATCTGTGACTACCCAAGCACTATTACTTCCACTACCTCCGCTTAAGGTAATTGAACCCGCTGGAATATTATCTGCCACTCCATCACTCACGCAAAACTCAAATGGTCCTCCACTAAGTACTCCACCATCAACATCATCCACAGTACATCCTTCATTTAAGACAACCGTGTAAGATCCTCCTGAATTATTTTCTGCGCCTTGATCAAATGAAATTATTCTAAAATCTGTAATACAATCAGACATTGCAACTGAAATCATATGATTTGGATCGCCACTGACTTGTACTTCGCATGCAGTTCCATTAGGAACAAACGTGTTTCCTGAAACATTAACGCATGAACCAGCACTTGTTATAAAGCCTACAGATGCACCTTGGTTGAACGCTTCGATTATCATTTGGTCCGTTTGGTCAATATCCCAAAGTTCAAATTCAAAGTTGCAAACAGGTTCGGAAAATGAATATAAAGCTATCATATTATTAGCTACACCTACTGAATTACTAACCCCTAGTCTAAGACCAACAGCACCTGAGGTTTGACTAGCATTGATAACATTTTCATCTGCCACTGCTGTACCGTTAAAAGATCGCGACACCGTTAAGGAAGCGTCTCCAACAGTAATGCCTGCGTTATTAAAATCAGCAATACCATTAGTATTTCCATTTAAGGGTACTAAATCTGGAGTTGAACAATTATCAGGACACAGCATGTTGCAAATTTCTCCAGAGTCATTTCTTATAACAGAGATTGGATTTGAGAGGCTGAAACAACCTTCCAGATTATTTGCATTTAAACCAACTTGAAGTCCTAAAAGTCCATTTTCATAACTTAGGTGCCAAACTAGACATACACCAGTTCCCGCAATGTCGAAGTTTACTGCCGAAGGTGTTGCTGGTAATCCAAGAATATTACCTTGATCATCTGTAACAACGTATCCACTGTTACTTCCGAAATCTCCAGAACGAGAAATCGCTCCTGCTGGAATAATATCTGGTGTTCCATCTCCAACACAAAACTCAAAAGGTCCACCTTGAAGTACTCCCCCATCGACATTATTAGTACAACCTTCCTGAAATACTATGGTATAAGACCCACCTGTACTTCCACCTTGATCAAATAATCTGATTTGCAGATCTGTAATACAAGAAGATACAGTGATCGATACTCTATGATCAATTGATCCATTCACTTGTATTTCGCATGCAGGATTATCCGGAGTAAAAGTGCCTGATCCAGCTTTGTTTACGCAGTTACCAATTGCTGAAGCAGAAATATTTACCGGTGCACCATTGTTAAATGCTGATACGATGATTTGATCCGTTACATCAATATCCCAAATATCAAAGCTTAAATCACATACTTCTTCAGAAAAGCTGTAATTGGCATCCATGTAATTAGCAGATCCAACAGCATTAGCTGCCCCAAGCCTTATGCCAATATCACCAGATGTCTGGCTGTTATTGATGGCATTTTCATCAGCTGTTGCTGTTCCTGCAAATGACCGTGTCATTGACAAGGTAGCGTCCCCAATAGATAAATTGGCTGCATTGACAGCTGCAGTAGCATTATTACTTCCGTTTAGAGAAGCAATATCTGGCGTGCTACAGTTGCATTGAGCGTATGAGTAATGAGTAAATAGAACAAGAAAAGTTGTAATTAATGAAAACTTAATTCGATGCATATAAGTAGTTTAATGATGACAATTAATGTGTGCTGGTAGACATTGTCTGCCATATTACATTATGTGCTGGGAATTGCTATGGTTGCCCGCACAAGTGTCTTTTAAAAGACACTATACAAATTATAGATATATGTTTAACAGAAAAAGAAAGACTGTAATTCCTGGCGACTATATAAAAACTCCTTAATTGGCTGTTGTTCATCAGGGTTTGCGATAGCTATAATCACCTGTGCTGTTTGTAGAGTACCGATTGATTTTTGGTCTTCAATCATTATCCCGTAGACATTTTGATCAATTTTATTTGGGTTGTTGCAAAGCCATTTTACAGACTTTCCTTCATTTAATAGCAACTGAACAATTTGTTTTCCTTTCTTTCCAGCACCCCATACAATTAATGGTTTGTCTGGATTCAAGTCTGACTCAATGAAATGTTTGATTTTTAGTTTGATAAAGCTGTTGTCTTTATAATTGGGATCATTACGTGATGCTCTTGAAGGATGGTCACGCCAGTAGTGCAAGACCTTTTTTACTGCTGTAATCTTTAAACCTGCATTCCGAAAACGAAAACATAGATCGTAATCTTCAGGATACACATCTTCACTAAATCCGCCTGCTAATTCAAAGTCGTCTTTGCTTACCATCCAACATGGAGACGGGATCACACACTCCTTGTAAATTTGCGAAAAGTTAGTTTCTGTAGTTGTCAATTCATTCAACCAACGTGCATATTTTTTATATCCATTGCCCAATTCTGATTCAGAAAAATAATCCACCAGACCTACAGCAATATGACCATTTCCTCTTTTGGTCAACACTGCATGCATGTTTTCAAGCTTAGAAGGAGCCATAATATCGTCTGCATCCATGCGGGTTATGTAGCTACCTGATATATCTTGACGCGCTTGACGCAATGCATCTATGATACCAGAACCTTCAGCATAAAACCACTGGATACGACTATCGATTGTAGCATAATGGTCAAGAATTTCTGCAGTCCTATCAGTAGAATGGTCGTTGATCACGATTAGCTCCCAATGCTTATATGATTGATTAATGATAGAATCCAAACATTCTGAAATGAATGGAGTAGCATTTTTTGCGGGCATAACGATGCTAATCATAGAATTGGTCAACATTTATAAGGACATTCAAGGAACACATTTGGATTCAAATCTGCAATATTAAGGAATAGAAAGTCTTCGTTTAGTAAAATCGTATTTTTCTATACAACCACGAAATCTACACATTATTACCATCTGGCTGTTTAACGTACCTAGAAGCTGTTTTTGCTAAACGGGTTGCCTACGCTTTCAGTGATATACCAAAATGAAAATAGTTTGACCGGTTCTTACTTGATCTTTTATCTGTTTTCATCGTTGAAAATACTCGTGAATACATGCATTCACTGCGTTTTTCGTCCTTGACAACAGACAAAACTTCTAGGTAATAAATCTGTCAAAACATTCTCCTTTTGGTATACAAATGATATTAGGTAATTAAGCATAGTTTTACCTAGCTTTGTGGCTGAATGGAAGTAAAACCATATAATCAACAATCAACAAAAAAAGAGCAAGTTGAGGAAATGTTTGATAACATCGCTCCCAACTATGATTTGTTAAATCGAGTTCTATCACTTGGTATTGACACGATTTGGCGGAAAAAGGCGATTCACACCATCAAAAAGAAAAAGCCTACGCATCTTTTGGATATTGCAACTGGTACAGCTGATTTAGCTATAGAAGCCAATAAAATGCTAAATCCAGGCCACGTCACTGGTATTGACATATCGAATGAAATGTTGGAATATGGTCGAAAAAAGCTAGATAAACAAGGGCTTACAGACAAGATAACCTTGATAAAAGACGATAGCGAAAATTTAAGTTTTTCTGATGCTAGTTTTGATGTGGCAACAGCAGCATTTGGTGTCAGAAACTTTGGAAATTTGGACAAAGGCTTATCAGAAATCAACAGAGTTTTAGAACCAGGTGGCCAATTAATTGTACTCGAATTCACAAAACCAGTATCATTTCCATTTAAACAACTCTTCAACATATACTTTAAATACTTTTTGCCCGTTATAGGAAAGTTCAAATCAAAAGATTCCAGAGCATACAAGTATCTATACGAATCAGTGCAAGCCTTCCCAGATTATGACCAATTTTTAGAGAGAATGAAGAAGGCTGGTTTTACTGACTGCTCGTATAAAAAACTAAGTTTAGGTATATGTGCCATTTATCAAGGCTTCAAATAATTTTTCTTTTACTAACTAGCTTTCTTGTTGGACAGCAAGCAGACGCTCAACTGTACAGAGCAAATGAAAACTTTCAAGAATTTCAAGCCAAGCCATACTACTTTGGCATTACTTTAGGCACGACTAATTCCAGATACAAAGTATTTCATGGTCAGAATTTTGTCAATCGTGACAGCATTGCGGTTGCTGAAGGATTGCGTGCTCCAGGGTTTAATGTACATGTGATTGGCAACCTTAAAATCGGTGAATACTTTGACTTCAGATTTTTACCAGGATTTAGCTTTGCCGAACGACCTATTGAATTTCAAACTGCATCAGGCGGTAGGTTCACCAGAAATATAGAAAGTGTTTTTTTTGAAGCACCGTTTTTAATAAGATACAAATCAGCTCCATACAAGGACAAAAGAGCTTTTGTGGTCGCAGGGCTGAAATACTCATTTGATGTTGCTAGTAATTCAAGTACTCGTGAAGCTGAGCAACTTATCCAAATCTCACCACATGATTTTCAACTAGAAGTGGGAGCTGGGGTTCAAATGTTCTTCCCCTATTTTATATTCTCACCAGAATTAAAATTTTCGCAAGGTATCGGCAATATTTTCATATTCAACAGCCGACTAGAAGAAGCAAGTATTTTAGAAAAAATACTATCAAGAATAGTAACCTTATCCTTCCATTTTGAAGGTTAATTAAAATCATTACATTTTAATTAACACTCATCATCATTCTTATTGGTATTCGTCGAGTGTTTTCTGTCGTTAATAGAAAGCAGGAACTGTAATATTAGTTAATACTGTTAACAAAAGTGAAATGAAAAACACACAGAAAAAACTAGTCTTTGTTACTCTTCTAATTTTGTTCTTTTTATTCTACCATTTCCTTTCAGCAAGTCCATTACTTTTGCCATAGGGAATTGACCTAAATTAGATTGAGATTACCTTGCGGACCATAGATATGATATCTGGAAAAAAGGAATTGAATTCTTTTTCATATGATTCATAGTCTTCTAACAGATGATCCATCGCTAAATGAAAATGGGAATCAAACTTAGTTCGCTCGTCCATTTTGCCTAGAACATATCTGACCTTATCCTCTTCCGCATAGGATTGAAGAAATTCGTGGCTAATCATTTTGGGAATATACATTACCCCATTCTCAACAAAGACCTTTGCATGTTTATTAAAAATAGCATAGGAATCATTGGCATGTTTATCGAGTGACACTTGAGAATATTTACTCCAATTTTTTGCCAATAAATAATCGTACAATATATCGAGTACTACAGGAGAATATTTGCCGTGATGCTCGGCCAATCGTCGTCTTCCTTGAATAAACATTTTGTGTGAATCTGTAAAACTGTCTATACTACGGTGGAGATTTACTCCCTTCTGAAATTGTTGTTCTAAGGCACGTGCTTGTTTTGCATTGATAAAGTCTGTTATAAAATTTCCAATCAAGATAGACTCATCACCGAATGACAATAGAGTGTGAGCAAGGTAGTTCATATTACCATTATAGATGCATCACTTTTTACAAGAACAGTTTTTGTAAAACTTGATTTCTTCCACTTCTTAAATCCTTTTTCCGCTTTATGATTCAAGACATAGATATAATTGGTTTTTCTTTTTTCATGGAAATTTTCAAACGCGGTTACTCGACTGGTGTGATTCACTACTTTGATGTCATCATCTTGAAATTCACCTGAATCACAAATGTGTAAGTACTGGAGTGAGTTTTCCTTTATCTGTCGAAGCACCTTATTCTTCTTGAATTTCTTAAGTTGTTTTTTAGGCTTTTCTAACATGCCTAGGAATGTCGTCTTTCTAAATTCAAATGCTGAATGTTTGGGTAGTACTAATATTGGGGTATCGACATTACTTATAATTTTCAATACATTGCGACCTTTCAACAATAACTCTAAACCATCTTTTTTACCTGGTAATAGGACAATCAAATCATATTTATGGAATCTGATGTGTTCTTTAAATTCTTTATAAAACTTGCCTTCTATCAAATGCGTATTGACTAGCGCTGCCTTTTTCAATTTCTTATCGAGAACGTCAGCAATTCTACTCTCACAGTCAGCTAAAAATCTCATCCGTCTCATTTCTTCATCATTCTGGATATCGATCATCGTAGCTGGCATATGCGGCGCATCAGCTTTGGGTTTTTGGTAGACATGTAAGACATCCACATAGTAAAGTTCGTCTCTAAATAAATTCAGCACCTTGGATAAGCGATATCCTAGAGTATCAAGATATTGGTCAGTATCAACACAAAACAATATTCGCATACGAAGTGGTTTTCAAGTTCTAAACCAAATTAACATTTTCTGTCAAGCATTAAGCCAAATCGGTTGATAATATTTTCCAATTACCACAAATGGTTCACTATTCCATTTCAATAAATCAGTAATGCCAATCCAAGACATCCCTGATCGTTTTAACTAATAAGTCAGACTTAATTAATTGAATTGAGTAAGATTACTATTGTTTAATACGTACCTTATCCATATAAATACGATGCCCATGGATATGCCACCACCGATAAATTGGAGAAAACTGAATGGAGATAGGATAAGATTACCTATTCATGACGCCGTAGAACAAACTATCCTCAGAGAAAAAGAACAAGGTCATCGACTGAAAGTGTGTATTGGATCCGACTCCCAAGTAAAGGGTGATGTTGTGGATTTTGCCACTGTCATCGTATTCCTAAGAGAGAAAAAAGGCGGGTTCATGTTCATATCTAATTCGAGCATGAAAAATACGATGTCTCTGAAAGAACGTATGATAATGGAAGTAGCAAAATCTGTGCAAATTGCATACAGCATCTGTGATCTCTTAGACAAACATAATGTAGAGTTAGAAGTCCATGCTGACATAAATACAGACCCACATTTTCAATCTAATGCAGCACTCAAAGAGGCGATGGGATACATCCTTGGCATGGGATTCGTCTTTAAAGCAAAACCAGACGCATTTGCCAGCTCCTCTTGTGCTGATAAAGTCTGCTAGTCAGTTATTGCAAACATATTCTGATTTTTGAAAGTCTCCATTTTCAATTTTATATACTTTTACAGTTATGAAGTTATCTGTGTATTGGTTCGGTTGTTTATTCTTATGGTTTTCTTGTTTCTTAAGTTCTTGTCATTCTTCTAAAAACAATCAAATGTCTGGTCATGAACACACAAATCGACTGATCGATGAAAGTAGCCCTTATTTGCTCCAACATGCCCATAATCCTGTCGACTGGTACCCTTGGGGCGAAGAGGCTTTGACCAAAGCAAAAAATGAAAATAAGCTTTTGATTATATCCGTCGGTTATGCTGCTTGCCACTGGTGTCATGTGATGGAGCATGAGTCTTTTGAGGATTCGATTGTTGCTTCTATTATGAATGAATATTTCATTCCAATCAAAGTAGATAGAGAAGAGAGGCCTGACGTAGACGACATATATATGACTGCATGTGAATTGGTGACTGGTCGTGGTGGTTGGCCATTGAATGCCTTTGCTTTACCTGATGGTAAACCCATCTGGGCCGGCACTTATTTTCCAAAAGAGCAATGGTTAAATGTATTGAACCAATTCAAAGATTTGCAACGAGATGACCCCCAAAAATTAATCGAGCAGGCTGATCAAATCACCAAAGGAATTCAAAATGTAGATGACATCGCACTTGTCTCCAACCCTTCTCCCTTTGATAAGGAGACAATGAGAGCTATAGGAGAAGATGTCATCGGAGGACTTGATTTTAAAGAAGGAGGTAATGATCGGGAACCAAAATTTCCTATGCCTAACAACTTTGAATTTTTAATGAAATATCATGCTGTCACAAATGATCAAAAAGCATTGGAAGGTTTGACACTGACTTTAGATAAAATGGCTATGGGTGGCATCTATGATCAAGCAGGTGGTGGTTTTGCCAGGTACTCTGTAGATAAAATTTGGAAGGCGCCTCACTTTGAAAAAATGATGTATGACAATGGACAATTGATAAGCCTATACAGTCAAGCATACAAGCTAACCAAAGACCCTCATTATAAACAAATCATAGAACAAAGTCTGGAATGGGTAGAACGAGAAATGACGCATAATTCAGGTGGATTCTATTCTTCATTAGATGCAGATAGTGAAGGAGAAGAAGGTAAATTTTATGTGTGGTCAAAGGATGAGATTGATTCGCTATTTCCCGCAAAGGAAGTGAACGAATTTGTAAAGGATTATTATAATGTATCCCAAAAAGGCAATTGGGAACATACAAATATTCTTCTGCGGAAACAAAGTGATAAAGATTTTGGAAAGAAGCAATCGATGACCTTAGAGCAAATCAAGTCTTTACGAGAACAAGCAAATGCTACTTTTCTGGAAGCGCGAGAGAGCAGAGTAAGGCCAGGTCTTGATGACAAAATTTTGACATCATGGAATGCTTTAATGTTAAAAGGTTATGCAGATGCTTATCTGGCGTTGGGTAATCCGGCATACAAAGAAGCTGCGCTAAAGAATGCAAGATTTATTTTAGACAATCAAAAGCAATCAGACTTCCGTCTAAATAGAAACTATAAAGATGGCAAAAGCAACATCAATGGCTTCCTTGATGATTATGCGCTTACGATTGATGCCTTCATCAAATTGTATCAAGTCACCTTTGAAGAGTCTTGGTTAAATGAGGCACAGGGTCTGACAGATTATGCAATTGAACATTTTTCAAATCCAAAGAATTCGATGTTCAATTATACCTCTGACATAGACCCGCCGCTAGTGGCTCGTAAAGCAGAGTTAATTGATAAAGTAATCCCTGGGTCAAATTCTGTAATGGCAAGAAATTTAAAAGCTCTGGGGGAGCTGTTGTATAACAAAGACTATTTGGCCCTATCGGAGCAGATGTTGCAAAATATGATCGGCACCATTTCACAGGAAAACACGCCAGGCTTCTATTCTAACTGGTGTCAATTGTATTTGGATATGGTGTATCCGCCTTTTGAGATTGCAATTGTCGGTAATGACTTTGCAGAATTGAATCAGGAGATACAAACTCACTTTAGTCCCACATCACTCTACCTAGGCGGGAAAGATGAAGGAAATTTGAGGCTACTACAAAACAAGCTGCAGGACGGTACGATGATTTACGTCTGTCAGAATAAGGCATGTAAGTTTCCAGTGGATAATGTTGCGGAGGCTTTGGAGTTGATGGAGTATTGAGGTGTAAAGTGCAAGTGCAAGTGCAAAGATCAAGTGCAAATTTCAAGTGCAAATTTCAAGTGCAAGTCTCAAAGTGCAAGTCTCAAAGTGCAAGTATCAAAATCAAGTCTCAAGTGCAAGTAGGATTCGTCCGTCACTGTAGGCGTCTCGCCTCAGTATTATGAGAAAAGACCAATAAGATCATCACTAAGTAGTCACACATTTCTCACAGATTATTTAAGGCGTCCACATTGCAGTTGCACTTGATCTTAGTACTTGCACTTGATCTTGGTACTTGCACTTGATCTTAATTATTTAGATTAATTCAAAATAATGCTTTTCTTTGCGTTGCTGATATACATACAATGGCGAGAGAAAGACTTAAGGAAAATGAACGGGCTATCATCATAGAGCTTTCAGGCCCTACCCCGCTCAATCAATACTTATTGATCCATGGGATTACAGTTGGGACCGTATTTACGATGAACTATAGTCCAACTTACTCAGGTCTCATCAACATTACTGTTGGCGGTAAAATGCTCAGCTTACGCAGACAAGATTATCAAACCATGGACTGGACAAGGATATGAAGCAAACGATTGGTTTGATTGGCAAACCTAATTCGGGAAAAAGTACTTTATTTAATGTATTGACTGGTCTCAATCAGAAGACTGGTAATTATGCAGGGGTTACAGTAGAATCTAAGTCCGGTAAATTCGGAGATAAAAAAATCGTTGATTTGCCTGGTCTCCACTCTTTGCGTATCACCTCTCCTGAAGAGAAGATTGCAAAGAAAAATATCCTTGAATTTTCAGAAAGCCAAACACCCTTAATCTTTGTATCAAATGGGATGCAGTTGGCAGATCACCTTATTTTATTTTCAGAGGTTGCCGACTTGCAGACACCAATGGCTCTGGTGATTAACTTCAAAGATGAGATGGCCAAAAATCAAATCTCTGTGCAACAAAGAGAGCTAGAAAATTCGATGGGTTGTCCTGTCTTATTGGTCAATTCTAGAAGTGGAGAAGGGATAGATGAGTTGCGATCTGTTATCGAAAAAAATCAATTTAAAGTACCACATGCCATTTGTCGTAGTCTGTATGACGAGATTGATGACGAAGGTATCAAAAACAGTTATGTCTCAAAAGTCGAACGGTCGATTGATGAGAATTGGGATCAAAATCAAACCGAGTATTTAAAACGCCAAAAGACTGTGAGTTCGATTGTGCACTCTACAGTCAATAATCATTCAGAATCGAACTATTTAACCAAAACAAAAAAGTGGGATAAGATTTTGTTGCACCCGATACTTGGGTTATTTATTTTCTTAGCAGTCATGTTGTTGATCTTCCAGGCGGTATTCACCTTTGCAGCATACCCAATGGATTTGATCGATGCTTTTTTTGGAAAAGCTTCTGAAATTGCGGCGTCTACTATTTCCATTAGCTGGTTATCAGATTTGATTACAAATGGCATCATTCCAGGTATTGGCGGTGTACTTATATTTATACCTCAAATAGCCATATTATTTTTCCTTTTATCCGTGTTAGAACACACTGGTTATTTATCTAGAATATCTTTTATCTCAGATGGCTTTTTACGAAAATTTGGATTAAGTGGCAAAAGTATTATTCCACTCATGTCGAGTTGGGCATGTGCCATTCCTGCGATTATGGGTGCTAGAGTCATTGACGACCCAAGGGAGCGAATGGCTGTAATCATGGCATCTCCCCTTATGACCTGTAGTGCCAGATTACCTGTCTACACCATATTGATTGCTGTCATGTTTCCCAATCCGTCTGGAGGTTTTATTACCATCCAAGGCATTGCATTATTGTGTTTGTATTTGATTGGTGTCATTGCAACACTGGCAGTTGCCTGGTTTATAACCAAACGAACGGCTATTGAAGGAAATGAATTATGGACGTTGGAATTACCTGTTTACAGAATGCCAAATTGGAGAAATGTGTTGACTACTGTGTACATGAAAACGAAGTCTTTTGTTGTCGAAGCTGGTAAAATCATTTTCCTGATCTCCATTTTACTGTGGGTGCTGGCGAGCTTTAGCCCAAAATCAGATGCTTATGTACAAGAACAATACGACGCCTATCAAACACAAGAATCAGCAGTCGACTTGGATAGAGAATCCTTTGATTTGGAATATTCCTACATCGGCTATATGGGTAAATTCATAGAACCTGTTATCAGACCACTTGGTTATGATTGGAAAATTGGAATTGCTCTTATCACTTCGTTTGCTGCAAGGGAGGTATTCGTCGGTACATTGTCTACTATTTATAGTATTGGTTCGGAAGAAGAAAGTTCTATCATCGAACGATTACGAGGGGAGATTAATCACCGGACTGGCAAGCCTGCATTTACGATGGCAGTGTCTGTGTCTCTACTACTCTTTTATGTCTTTGCGATGCAATGCATGAGTACAGTTGCTATCGTGCGTAAAGAAACGGGGACTTGGAAATATGCCTTGTATCAGTTTTTATTTATGTTGGTGTTGGCTTATGTGTTTGCGTTTGTTGCTTATCAGGTGTTGAGTTAGGGGACTA
>CALLFA010000162.1 GCA_937997635.1 uncultured Saprospiraceae bacterium
GGTCAATCAAATGAGCTGGTCTCAAGAACGAGAATTAAGAAAATGGGTGAAAGAAAATAGACTTGATGGTTTTGGTAAAATAGTGAGTGAGGCTGATCGCAATGACCAAACTAAAATGGCGATACTTAAAAAGTTGAAAGATAACGCGATGCCTGCAATGATGAAGTTACAGCAGTATAATGTGGAATTGAATGAGATGGGTGATGGTTGATGGTTTTTGGTCGATGGTTGATAGTCGATGGTTGATGGTTTTTTAGTCGATCTAGGGGCTAGCAGCTAGGAGCTAGGGGATAGAAGCTAGGGGCTAGAAGCTAGAAGC
Source organism: uncultured Saprospiraceae bacterium (assembly GCA_937997635.1). Lineage (GTDB taxonomy): Bacteria > Bacteroidota > Bacteroidia > Chitinophagales > Saprospiraceae > CALFUK01. Next base: position 320 of record CALLFA010000162.1, read on the forward strand.
TAGGGTTTGATAGCCCATGTTTAATGAATAGACTCTATTGTAAAGGACTTACCGTTACATTCAAATTTGTCATAAGCCGATTTTCCAATCATGGCTTTAGCTATGGGTGAGGCTGGACTTACAGCAAAACAGGTGGCATTCTTTGTTGTAATTTTCCCGAGTCCGACACATACAAAATAGTGCCCCGTGTTGGTGATCACATAGCTTCCTTTTTCGATATGCGTATAGCTGGATTTAAGTTTCATTGACGTTAAATCCATCAATAAAACGTTGGCCTCTGCCATGTGACGTTTGGCCTTATGCATTTCTGCATGCATCATTGCTCTACCCGTTTCGAATTTATCGCCAGCACTGCTTTTTGTTTCTGATTGAGCCGCTTCTTGCGCCTGATCTAGTGACTGTTGTGCGGTTTGAATCATCTCTTCAACCCTTGATATACAAGCCAGATATACTTGTTGTTTATCGGTCACTAAACTGAATTGAAGTGATGTGAAATAATGATAGGTTTGATAGGTTTAGAATTTAAACCCTATGGATATATCAAAATTTAAATTGCGGTCAAAATCATCGGAAAATTGAAAGCTGCCATCTGGATTCAACCGATTCAAATTATAATCTACGTTGTTATTGCTAATGTCTTTGAGTCCGTACCAACCTTTCAAACCGACATACAAGCCCCGATTTAAAAAATAGGATACCCCTCCGGTCAGACCAAAATCTACACTATTTATAAAATTGCCCCTGTCTTCTTGAAACAGGAAATATGCACCGACTAAAGAAGGCACTGAGGCATCTTGTCCATCGACGATGAGGAGTATGGGGTCCGCAAATATATTTTGCTCTCCAGGTTCATCACTCCTAAAATTGAAATTGAGTCCTTGTTCGAATAGATGGTTGACATTTTCACGACTACCAAACCGCCATGTCCCAGCAGCAATTGGTGACACCAAAAAGCTGACATATCCTCCAGCGTGAAATTCCCATTTATCCAATGCTGTAACATGTGCTGTCAATGGAAAAGACACATAGGCATTAGAAATATCCAGAGATAAATTTGTGCTGTCTTGGATGACAAACCGATTATTCGTCAGTGTATTAAACACATAATAGCCATCACCTGAATAATCATACGATGTACCCTGTTGTGTATAGAGAATCTCTCCTCTTAGAAAAAACAGATCATTTAATTCATACCCAACGTTAATCCCAAAGTGAAACCCATTGGTCAAACCCCTGGTTTCCTCTGGCGATGTCTCTCCAAGAAAAGAAGCATAGTTTAATCCAGCTCTGATTCCAAAATTTAGGCCTTGAGCTTTGGCTGTGCTTGCAGATATAAGCGTAAACAATGCAATTAATAAAATGGAGCTTCTTATCATCATCTGTATTTTCGACCGCAAATATACTTTTTTAACCATGATCGTGTGCAGGTTCTTGATATGCTACGAGTTCAATCGCAGTTTAGCTGCTTTTTTTAGAAATAATTAAGATTTGAAAGCCCAATTAAGGATCAATCTTACTTCTGATTAGCTTAACTGAGGGTTGAATGAGGCTAATAATTAGGCACTGTTGGCACTTTGTCTCTTCTCTCAATAGGGGGTATATTCAGCCTTAAACTTTTTTGTCCTCAGGTTGTAAAGTTCAGCTGAGCTGCTTGATGATCAAGTCTCCTTGATGTCTGGTGTTTTCAATGAAATAAGCATTGGTCTTTAATCCGCCATTTGCCACTCCTGCTATGAATACATTTGGCAAATTGGTTTCTAAAGTTTCTTCATTGAAATGGGGTGTTTTATACTCATCGTCTCTGATGGCAATGCCTATTTTTTCAAATAGCCCATAATCTGGTTTGTACCCTGTCATGGCTAATACGAAATCATTTTCAATCTCAAAGGTGCCTTTGTCTTCTGAATGCAACGTTACCGTTTTGGGATCGATCCGCTTGACCACTGTTTTGAAATGTGCTGTGATCGAACCTTCTTTTATACGATTTTTGATGTTGGGGAGTATCCAATATTTGACTCGTTCATACAACTCTGCGCTTCGTACTGCAAGAGTGACTTCTGCTCCTTTCTGCCAGGTCTCTAGTGCTACATCGCATGCTGAATTTGCAGCTCCGATGACCAGTACTTTTTGATCTAAATAATGATGTGCCTCGTCGTAGTAGTGCTTCACTTTTGGCAGATCCTCTCCAGGCACATTCATCATGACAGGAATGTCGTAAAAGCCCGTTGACACGATTACCGCTTTAGTCGGATAAGAACCCTTATCTGTGTGCAAAATATAGTGTTCAGTGCCCTGCTCAAGAGAATCGACTCTCTCGTAAAACTGGACCGGCAATTCATAACTTGTAACAATACGTCTGTAATATTCGAGTGCTTCCTTTCTTGTTGGTTTCTCTGTGTGAGAAATGAATGGGATATCCCCTATTTCCAACAATTTTGATGTGGAGAAAAAAGTCATATTTGCAGGAAAGTGAAAAATAGAATTCACAAGAACACCTTTCTCAATTATGGCAAAGTTTAATCCTGCCTTTTTTGCCGAAATGCCACAATTAATCCCCGTTGGTCCAGCGCCAACGATGATGAGATCTAATGGTTGTTGCATGATACCCGATTACTGGAGAAGTGTGACGTCCCCTTTCAATTTGAATTCTCCATTTGATGTCTCATAAGAAGCTACCCAAACATAGACTCCTGCTCTGTCGATATTGTTTCCATCTCGACCAGTCCATTCATCTGCAACAGCATCAGATTCAAATACCATTTGACCCCAACGATTGAAAATTTTGAGATTATAGCTGAGCACTTCGCTACAATTATTGACAGGCCCGAACGTATCATTTGGACCAAAATCTCGAGTGGATTGATTTGAAGGAATAAATGCATTGGGGAATTGCAGACATTGACAAGGATCAGTAATCGGCGCTGAATCTACTGTGCTACATACATCTGTAAGTCTCACAAAATATGTGCCCATTGAGTTTTGTGTAATGGACTGTACATCTTGGGCAATGGATTGTGAATTATCATTCTCGTCAATACTGAACCATTCGATAAAGTTGGCTGTTCCTTGACTAATGTTGACTGATAATTCTACCAAATCATTTTGTTCATCACAAACACCAATTTCAACATTAAATTCCAGTGGATCTGAAAATATTTCATTCGCCCCGACGGTAATCGTACCTGTCACTGGTAAGCCGCAAACATCAAGTGCATCTATCGTAAATGTGCCAGGTTCAGTCACCGTTATAGAGGTGCCCATTTCACCAGTACTCCATACTATATTGGAAAAATTTGCTGCATTGGTCAACGTCAGATCGAGGGAGCCTGGCGTATCACATGGATTTGACCGACCAAGGGTAGGTACAAGTGCTGCGGGTAAATCGCTTTCTGAGATTTGAAGACTTCCTTGGGCGGTATCGTCACACATATTGGTCACCGTTACAGAATAAGTACCGAACTCTGAGGGTCTGATTGAACTTACATTTTGCTCTCCTGTAGACCACAACACATCTGTAATACTTGCGCCTTGTATTTGTGCGATCACTTCAAACGTACCGTCAGAACAAAATCTGTCGTTCAGTAAGTTTAATTGTACTGTCGGCGGATCAAGATCAGTTAGCGTCGTTGTATCACACATGATGTAACAAAACTCATCCATCACTTCTACCACAGCAACATATTGAACATCAAGCTCTGTAGCCAAAAAAGTGGAATCTGTACCTAGTATATCTGTTGGAGATTCAGCATCAAACCACACGTAAGATACAGCGCCTTCTGTGGTAGCGTCTATTAAAAATTCAACTGGATCTCCCGGACAAAATGTCGTATCCTGCAAAGACAGAATTGGTGTCGTAATTGGCGATGTGCCTACAACGGTAGTCTCGATCGTATCTGATCCATCACTTATATCCGTAGACTGCCAAATCAACGTATCCATAATGAATAAAGAGGAATCCAATCGTATCATAAATTCTTCTTCACAAGTGGTGGCGTCCATACCGTTTGTCTTAATCAGCCTTGGCCTTAACTCTGTAGGAATTGCTGCACTGACGTCACTTGAATCTATGTCGACTCCGGTTCCTAAGAACATAGAACCATTATCTTCTGCTGTTGCCACTATCTGAGCGTCAACTAAATAACTGCCTGAAAATAGAGGAAACTGTGCTTGACTAATCGGATTTCCATCTGGTGTAAATGTGATTTGAAATGGTGTATAAATATTGGCTTCACCAGTCACTTGTCCTCCTGCAATTCGTATAAAGCCATTTTCTAAAATAGATATAGACAGTCCATCAGTATTTACTGGTTCTGCCACTTCAAACCCCCAAATATAATTTCCCAAAAAGTCGAATCTTGCTATCAAGGCTTTATCGTCCACAGTACCTGTAACTAAAATGCTTGAATCTATTGCTACGGTTAAATCTGTCAAAGAAATGTTGCTTGATCCTGTCGATTCAGGTGTAAATGATCTGGACCATGCAATAGCACCGGTGGTAGCATCAGCTTCTAAAAGGTAAGCAGCCTCTCCATTGGCATAATTCCCAGCGACGATGACACGAGTCGTATCACTACTCAATGTCATATTGTGGTCTAAAGCATTCACCATGGCATCTGAGTCACTAAACTGTAGGGAATTAAAAGATAGAATATCTCCATTCTCTGGATCAAGTGATATCATCCCTAATTCTTGATTGTTTTCCCCTTGGACTGTGGCCAATACCACATAAATGGAATCTGAGACATTAAGAATCTCTGCTTGGTGATTTGCTTCTTGTGCGATTTCTAAGCCAGACCCATACGTGTGAGACCAAATGGGATTTCTTCCAGGATCCATCGCTACTATAATGATGTTGAACATTGTATCGGCGTCACTAATTGCACTCATCAGAAAACCTTCTTCGGTTAATTCGACCTGACCATCTGGTTCAAGATTAATTGTATCTCTGAAGTAATAATCTATGCTTCTATCAAAATTTCCTTTCGGATCAAAGAACGACAAGTTGGCTGATGTCAGATCTAGCGTCTCCGCATCAAGCGTATCTATTGTGGAGAACACCAAGTAGTTGCCATTGTCTTGTTGGATGACATCCTGACTCAACATGGAAAAATTTTGTTGTAATTGATGTAACCTGTCAAAGGTTTCCTGAGCAAAGAGCTGACTTGACATCCCGCTGATGATGACGAAAAAAACTATTGAAGTATAAAATCTCATTCGTTACTTTTTGTTGAATTGCATCAATACATGGTGAAATTACCAAATGTTTCGGTATCTCACATTGGTTGAACCTTGATTATGCGCTATTGAACGTCATTATAACGATAAGGATGTCAGAATTGAGGTATGAAAGAGGCATAAAAAAAGACCGAACCCTTCCGAATTCAGCCTTTTTTGTGTTATTGCTGTAAACCAGACTTGCTGGCTACAGCAGTTAGACTTAATAAATCACTTGTTTTACTATCCTAAAAGCGTCTGCAATTTCATTGCAAGGCCCATATCACCAGCGATTTTGACCTTACCACCCATGACTGCTGCCATTGGATTTAAATCTCCACTTTGCAGTTGAGCAAATGTATCAGCAGTTGTTGTAATTGTACAAGATGCTTCAACATCTTCTTGAGACACTTGATTTGTATCACCAGAACCATCGATAACTATTGGCTGGTCATCAATCATGAATTTAATTGTATCACCAATAGGCGCTGCTGAAACTGCTTGTTCTGTAATTTTTGCAATAATTGAATCTATCATTTTGATTGTTTTTTCTTCTTTAACAGAATTTGAGTAAAAATAATTTTATAGAAAAAGATAATAAGGGACTAACTTATCAATTCTTTTTCTTTCATAATGGTTAATACTTCTGAATCCATTAAAGTTTCCTTCAAAGAACTCGTTTTTGGCAATTCATACTTAAAGTAAAATTTCATTGTATGAACCTTACTTTCATAAAAGTCTTCCGACTGTTTGAGTTGACCAGTAACCAGGGCTTTTTTAGCTTCGGTTGCCATTTCAAGCCACTGCCATGCGACAACAATTGTACTTGCAAATTCCATGAAAATGGTAGCATCAGACAGAAACCGCTCGTGATTGCCTTTCATAGCAAACTGCAATAAGTGCATAAACACCTCCTGCATATCCTTCATCTTCGCTGCAAGTTTGTCCGCATATGGTTTCAAGTCATCAAAGGTTGAGGCATTGTCAATTGCTTTATTCACTTCCTTTCCAATCAACTGCATTGCCCGACCATTTTTAATGGTTGATTTTCTTCCAAGCAAATCAAGAGACTGGATACCTGTCGTACCCTCATAGATGGACATGATTCTGATGTCTCTGTAATATTGTTGTAAGATATATTCGCTACAGAATCCTGCACCACCTAAGACTTGCAGTCCTGTACTTACAGACTTGATACCCATTTCTGAAGGATAAGTTTTCGCTATAGGCGTCAACCACTCCACCATATCGTGAGCGTCTTCCGCGACTTCGCCGTCTTCATTATGTGCGACATCCAATAATCTTGAACATCTCAACAACAGACTCACACTGGCTTCTGAAACCGCCTTTTGAAGCAACAACATACGTCTGACATCTGGATGGTTTATGATTAAGGTCTGTTCTTCTGTTGGATTTTTACTGCCGTCAGATGACAACTTTCTTCCCTGAGGTCTATCTTTAGCATATTGTAAAGAGGCATAATATGCTGCTGTGGCGATAGAGGCTGCAGTCATACCTACATCGATTCTTGCACCGTTCATCATCTGGAACATGTAGCTCAAGCCCTTATTTGGAGCACCTACTAGCCATCCTTGACAATCGTCTTTTTCGCCAAGCATGAGGTGAGTTGTACAATAGCCTCGTTGTCCAACTTTTTGAAAGTCTCCTGCCGTTTGTACATCATTGGATACAAGCTCTCCATTTTCTGTTATTCGGTTTTTAGGTACAACAAATAATGAAATGCCTTTTGTGCCCGATGGCGCACCATCTATTCTTGCAAGATATAAGTGGATGAAATTGTCATTGTATTCATGATCTCCTCCTGAGATATAAATTTTCTGTCCTTTTATTTTATAAGAACCATCCTCTTGCGGTGTTGCGCTTGATGTGATATCAGATAAAGAACTACCAGCTTGAGGTTCTGTCAAACACATAGTACCTGCCCATTCTCCAGACAACATTTTTGGCACATACGTATTCTTCAATTCGTCAGATCCAAATGTGATTATCAATCCAGCAGCACCTGCAGTCAAGCCAAAGTAACCACCAATATTATTGTTAGCTGCTGCTTGAATGTGCGATAACGCACCGTATAATAGGTGAGGCATTTGCTGACCACCATCGTCATAATCGAATTGTGCTCCAATCGATCCATTCTCACCAGCCATTTTTACGACCTTACCAATTTGAGGATGGACATACAATTTACCATCTTCAAATCTCGCAGGATCCTCATCCATCTCTCTATAGAATGGAAAATATTCTTTATCGCAAGTGTCTTTTGTAGATTGTAATAATATCTCTACTGCATCTGTATCATAATCTGCATAACGCTCATATTTTAATACATCTTCTATATTATGAACCTCATTGAGAAGGAATCTGAGGTTTTCTAAATTCGTGTAATCGCTCATGTGACGGTTAGGTTTAGTTTAAAAATTATACTCTGAGTATAGTAACAACAAATATATTCTTTTTGTTTGTTGATTCAAAGCATGTTTTACTGATCTAAATAATAAACTCCGAGTATAATTTACCTTAAAACGTCAAATACGACACTCTCCCCCTACAACATTCCTCTTTTGAACCCTCAAAAATTGCCAAAAACGCTTATAACTAGCCTAAAACCGGCCTTTTACGAAGACATTTGCCTATCTGTAGTGTATCTGTAGTGCAATTATGGTAGATGTGTAGTATCAAAAGGCGTGTTATTACAATGTTTTAGTCTCATCTTTACAATGCAGTTTAAAGGTGTTAATTAAAAGGGCCATTTGAGAAATCAAGTGGCCTTTTTTCGTTTTGTCCCGTCGTGTACCGTCGAATTTATTCGATGAATTGACTC
>CALLFA010000163.1 GCA_937997635.1 uncultured Saprospiraceae bacterium
GATAGGTTGAAGGATTTGGCCAAACTAAAGGAAGACGGAATCATTACGGAAGAAGAATTTCAGACAATGAAAAGGAAAATAATAGACGCATGAGGAATTGGAAAAGTACAGCAAAGTATTGGATCATCACTGAGATTGTTCTATTTCTAATTATCCTCTACTTTGTCCTCTAAAACCGACGAATTCATTTGTCGAAAATTACAGAAAGAACGAAACGATAATTAGACCTGAACAGTTCGATGAATAAATTGGACGGTAAACATAACTTTATAAAACTAAGCTATGGGATTCTCAAGTTATTCAAAATCCAATGAAGACAACAGACGGCTCCAAAAAGGAATATCTAGTGGATATTTTAAAAAACAGAATCCAACTAAAATAAAGCTAAATACATTTTCTGGTTCTTCGCTAGACAAGCAAAAACTTAACAAAGCAATTAGACTCAAGAAGATTTCAATAATCAAACAAGTATTTTTTTTCATTTGTATTTCTGTAATCCTAATGGTATTTCTCTTTAAATTCTTAGATAAGCAGATTATAAATTATAGAAATGGCTACTAGGACACAAAGCCCGTCGCTGCAGGCGTCCCGCCTCAGCAAAGAGGAGGAGAAAGCAAAGAAGTCTTTCCCGTTGTTCTTGAGGCGAGACGCCTGCAAGGACTCAAGAGCCATCTCTGTAGTTATAATCACTATGTTGATCTTGGTAGAGAACATTTTCAAAATGGTAATATTGATGCTGCAACTAGGAATTATTTTTATATTTTGACTATGGGAAAGATGCTAATTTGGGATTAGGTGTTGCCTATGCTTACGATTGCAAATACAATATGACTAATTGTCCGTTGGCGAAGCAGTATTATGATGTGGCACAACGATCAACATCAGTGACAAAAAAGACTTAGCCTTACTTCAATTCGACGAATAAATTCTTCGGGATAACTAACTCCTAGCACTCGTATGATCCACAACAATCCTCCAATCACCTTTAATTTTCCGCCATATCAATAAAAAGTGACCGCCTATATCGCCCATCTCTCGTTTTAAATCCCAGCTACCTGTCAAACTCATTACTTTCCTACTGTGTTTAGTCATGTCTTTGATGTTAAAAGTCAATGTACCCATCGTTGCTTTATCTGGATATCTTTTTTTGTAGTTATCTAAAGTCTGTTGCCATCCCTTGGTAATGCCAGTAGCTCCACCAAATTGAAGATCTTCAGATTTCCAATACACTTCCATAAATGCATCTATATCACCATTGTTCCAGTCCTGTTGCTGTTGATATAATAACTTCTTTATTTGCTCCATTTGCTTATCTGATTGTTGCGCAGATCCATTAGAGACAATTAAAAATGTTAAGATTAATAGTGCACTAATTCTTAAAAATTCCATAGCAAAACATTTAAAATGAAATATAATCAATCTATTTGACGTATTTTTATCATATGAAGTATGCGATTTTATTCTTGACCATTTCCTCTTTTATTTTACATAGTCATTGCAGCAGGAAGGCAACTACTCCTGAGACTGATGATGTCTCCATTGAGAACAAACCAATCGACGAAGCATCCGCAAAAATAGAAGATACCGCAACTGAAGAAATGAAGAAGAAGCCGGTAGAAATGATTGACGTCAGGACAGCAGATTCATCTGGAATTCCATCAACAGCTCTTGCCAATGCAGAAGCCAATTATGTAGAATTCTGTGCCTCATGTCATGGAGCAAAAATGGAGGCTTTTGTCGACAGAAAATGGAAGTATGGCAATAGCCATGAGCATTTATTTAAAGCAATCAAGGAAGGGTATATTGATGATGGAATGCCAGCATATGCTGAGGCGTTTTCAGATGATGAAATACATGAATTGGTCAATTATATTCAAGAAGGTATTTTGAATGTTGATCAATATGCATTCAAAAAGAGAATGAACGCAAGTGGTATTTTTAATACGGAAGAACTGCAAATCAAACTAGATACAATAGCCTCAGGTCTAAAGCATCCTTGGGGAATTACTTTCCTTTCTGAAGGAAACATCTTGATCGGAGATCAGGGTGGAGAGTTATACATTTATACACCTAAAGGGAAAAAAATAAAAGTTAAAGGTCTTCCAAAAACTGTTGAGGTTGGACAGGGTGGATTGATGGATCTCGAAATACACCCAAACTATGCAGAGAATGGATGGATATATTTATCGTACACCAAACCTTCTCCGACGAATAGTAATGAGTACACTACAGCAGTAATGCGTGCGAGGCTAAAGTTGAATCAGTTGGTAGATAAAGAAGAGATTTTTGAAGCGCTACCATATTCAACCCGCAAACATCACTTTGGATGTCGACTTGAGTTTGATCGAGATGGATATTTATTCTTAACAGTAGGAGACAGAGGAAATAGAGACGTTAATCCACAAAGCTTAGACAACCACTGCGGAAAAACTCACCGTATTCATGATGATGGTTCTATCCCTCAAGACAATCCATTCGTAGATACAGAAGGAGCGATGCCTAGTATATACACCTACGGAAACAGAAACTCGCAAGGTCTTGCCATGAATCCAGTAGATGGCAAAATGTGGGAAAACGAACATGGGCCACGTGGTGGTGATGAAATAAACATTATCGAGAAAGGAGTGAATTACGGTTGGCCAGTTATTTCTTACGGCATCAATTATAGTGGGACAGTCTTTACCGAGAAAACACATCAAGAAGGAATGGCACAACCGGTCATGTATTGGATCCCATCAATAGGTGTATGCGGTATGAGTTTCGTTAAAACAGATAAATACCCAGGCTGGGAAAATAATTTGCTTTCAGGGTCTTTGCGCTACCAGTATCTTGAACGTGCGGTAATCGAAAATGATGAGGTGGTACACCAAGAAAAACTCTTTTTAGGTATTGGCAGAATGCGGGTTGTCGAGGTTGGACCTGACGGTTATATTTATGTGGGTGTTGAAGAACCAGGGTACGTCTTTAGATTGGTTCCTACTCAAGTTGGAGATAAAAAGATTTGGAACAGAAAGAAAATGAAAAGTGAAAAGATGTAATGGCGATCTCTGAAAAGATCCGTAAAGCAGCAAGCAAAAGCGTACTCTGTTGGCTTGCGAGCGTTAATCCATCTGGAATGCCTAATGTTTCTCCTAAAGAAATTTTTACCATTCATAATGACAAATTTTTAATAGCGAACATTATGTCTCCAGTGTCAGAGAAGAATGTGAAAGCATCTTCTCTTGTTTGTGTTTCATTTGTAGATATTTTAGTCCAAAAAGGTTTCCAATTAAAAGGTAGTGCTGAGGTAATTGAGAAAGCAAATGATGAATATGGAGAACTACATGCAGTATTGGAAAAAATGACAAAAGGGCTTTTCCCTATAAAGAATATAATATCAATTGAAGTGACAGAAGCTAAGGAGATATTAGCTCCTTCTTATGTGTTTTATCCAAATCAAACATCTGAACTCGAACAGATCAAAGCTGCTAAGAAACAATACAATTTATGAAATTGGCATCCTTGCAGATGGCTTCATTTTAAGATCTGAAAATATGCCTTTTTCATAATAGTAAACGGAGGCTTTTACAATCATAGCAGCATTGTCAGTACAATATTGGAATTGAGGTATATAAAAGTTCCAGTTCTGTTTGTCAGCCTCTTCAGTCAGCATTTTCCTTAAACCTTTATTGGCTGATACTCCGCCAGCTATCGCAATTTCTTTTATGCCTGTTTCTTCCGAAGCTTTGATAAGTTTATTTCTGAGGAAGGAGTTGATACTGAATTGGATGGAGGCACAAATATCGTTCATATTCTCTTCTATAAAACGCTGATTTTCCTTTAAGGAATCCCTTAAAAAATAACGGATGGCTGTCTTCATACCACTAAAACTGAAGTCCAATCCATCAATTTTAGGTTCTGTAAAGCTATACTTTACCTCTCCTTGAGCAGCATATTTGTCAATCAATGGGCCTGCAGGATAGGGCAGACCCAATAATTTACCGGATTTATCGTATGCTTCTCCTGCCGCATCATCTCTCGTTTGTCCAATTACTTCTAAATCAAGAAAATCTCTCACCATGACAATTTGTGTATGTCCTCCTGAAACGGTGAGACATAAAAATGGAAATGCTGGCTTAGGGTCATCTATAAAATGAGCCAAAACATGAGCTTTCATGTGATTTACTTCTATCAAAGGCACATCTAGACTCAATGCAAGTGCTTTTGCAACGTTGACACCAACGACCAAGCTTCCAAGAAGCCCGGGACCTTTAGTTACTGCAATTGCTTGAAAATCAGACAATTGTATTCCAGATTCTTTAATGGCATGAGAAATTGTAGGGATAATATTCTTCAAATGTTGCCTTGATGCGACTTCAGGGACGATTCCTCCATATTCTTCATGAATCTTCTGAGATGCAACCAAATTGACTAAAATCGCATCATCTTTTAAGATGGCTATTGATGTATCATCACACGATGACTCTATTGCTAAAATTGTAGGTAACAAAATGCTTATACTTTATCTTGAAAATTCTACCACGAATGTAGGATTTCGTTTTAAATTAGTATTATTGTAGCAGTTCGAAAACTTATATAAGAAATGAAATATTTGATAAATGTACTTCTTTTACTAGCGATACTTGGTACTGGTTACCTTTTGGTTAATGGAATCAACGAACCAATCGCATTTAAGGCGGAGCAAGAAAGAAGAAAAAATGTAGTCGCAGAGAGATTATCTCAAATTAGAGATTGCCAAGAAATTTACAGAAACATACATGGCAATTTTGCTCCAGACTTTGATTCTCTTCTAATGAGTCTAAAAACTGACTCTATCCCTTTTATACAAGTATTTGAAGATCCAGACGACCCGACAAATGAGGATAAATATGTCTATAAGACCATATACACAAATGCCTTGGACTCGATTAACGCAATGGGAATAAAATTAGACTCACTTCCTTATGTGCCATTTGCAAATAATTTAAAATTTGAGTTCTATGCAGATACCATGACATACCAAAAGACATTGGTTTCTGTGACTGAAGTAGGAACCAGATGGAAAAACTTTATGGGTAAGTATGGCAATGCTAAGTATCAAAAATATGATGACAGATACGAGCCTGAAGCGATGATTAAATTTGGAGATCAAAATTCACCAAATCTGTCAGGTAACTGGGAATAAACAGTACATTCCCAGTGTAAACATATGAGTGAACCAGCGGTAGACTCTTCGAGATTATATTGTGTTGTAGAAAAGCAATTGTTCTACTTTGGTATCCTTTCGGGAAATGAACTAGTCAAATCAGATCAAGTCAAGTTGACAAATGGCTTCACATTGTTTGAATCGCCAGAAGTTATCATTCAGTTTCTCAAAAGAACCCTCCAAAATTTTAAAATAAAGAAAGCTTACTTTTCATTCGCTAGTCCTGACTATGCAATAGTGCCTAAAGATATTGAGAGTATTGAAATCAAACACTGGCTAGCTAATGATGTTGATGATTCACATCAAATAATCACAAATGCATTTAATCATACGCAGATTGCATTTCCTATACCCAAGCTATTGTTATCTGAACTCGGAGATTTTTTTGAAGAATTTGAGTTCCACCACATTATAGAAGCGAATTTGCAATACGGATTACCGGAAAATGGGATTTTGTCGTATCGTATAAATGGGTTTCAATTGGTAGGAATGGTGGAAGAAGGAACACTTAAATATCAGAATCTCAACTTAAGTTCATCTGTACTGTCATGTCTCTACTACAGTTTGTTGCCTTACCACATGCTAAGTAGGGATTTGAAAAGGACACCGTTGTACACAGTAGAATCGTCAACTGAATTTCATGATCATTTAGAGAATTATATAGAAAATATAAGGCTACTAAATCACGAACTTGAAGTTGTCAGTAAAACCGACTTGAATCATGCTCAACTGTATCAAATCCAGCAACTCCACAAATGCGTATCATAGGAGGTACATTAAAAGGTCGAAAATTTTATCCTCCTGCTGATAAATGGCCTACCAGACCGACAACAGATTATTCCAAAGAAGGACTATATAACATTTTACAAAACAGAATCGATTTTGAAGAGACCAGAATGCTTGATCTTTTCGGTGGAACAGGCAATCAAAGTTTTGAGGCAATATCAAGAGGTTGTGTCGATGTCACATATGTGGACAAATTCAGACCCGCGGTGCGATTTGTAAAAAAGACAGCGGAGGAGTTTGATATAGCTAATGAGATTACCGTCATCACCATGGATGTCAAGCGGTTCATTAAAGTCAAGCATGAGCCATGGGATTATATTTTTGCAGGCCCTCCATATCCATTACCTTGGTTGGATCAGATACCTAATCTAGTGTTTGAGAATAAACTGTTAACAGATGATGGATTATTTGTTTTGGAGCACAATCCCAAGCACAACTTTGAAGACCATCCTTATTTCGATTCGATGCGAAGTTATGGCCAGACGAAGTTTAGTTTTTTTTATACATAGGATGACCTAGCTTATTAAGTATTCTCTTTTGTAATCCAACATACAGTTCTGGTTTACTAAATGATAGACAAATCACCATCGAAAATTATGTCTTATAAAATCCAAAACTACTTGATGTTACAAAATACATTTAACAAGATGGGGGTATTTCGCTGAATGAATCCGGAGATACAAAGTCAGAAGCTGTAACACTCGACACCTTTATTTCTGGCTCTTCGATTAGCCCTTTTCTCATCACTAGTAAAAATAGGTGCAAATGATAGTTTTATATAGATGTCACTCCCTCTAAAATCATGCTTTCTCACCAAAGTGCCCAGGTGATCAGACCCCACGGTGAGAATGCCAAATCTCGCGGCTAGGCCTAGTCGCAATTTACTGTATTCATATAAAGTAACTGGAGCAAACACGCTAATCCACTTAGTAGAATAATGTGGCGTAATTGCTATCGAATTTTCCCTTTGTAAAGAGTTTTCACCAATAGGAACTCTCTGGACCAGTTGGCCTGTTACATTTATTTGCCTATCTATCTGATACGAACCTTGCAATACAAATGCTGTTGGCAGGCCAATATTAAAGTTATTGGTCTCGGATAAATCTCTAATTTCAAAGTCTGTCACAACTTGATTGATTAGTCCTCTGGCAGTGGTAATGGTTTCATAGTTATCAAAGTCTAGTTGAATATCCGAAGTCATTATCTCATATAATTCGTGATTCTGAGAAAATCGAATAGAGCCAATATCAATTAGAGATATCCCTGCGCTCCAATTGTCAATGGTATAAGAGACTCCAATATCCGCGCCTAAACCCACTCCCGAATCAACTTCCTCAAATGGTCGAAAATTTTGTGAATCAATAGTGGTATTCGTAAAGCCAAAAGATGTGTTTATGAATACGCCATTCGAAGCTATATTTTCAGGGTCTATGGCAATTGTACCGTTTGTTCTATTCTTTAGAAATGCACCTTCAGAACCAAGGAGATATTTGAAATTCAACCCTGCTGACCAGTTCTCATTTAATCTTGTTGCCACATGTCCACCTAATTCCGTCCAGAACATACCAGCAGCTGTAAATGGGTTTAGAGGTAGTTCAAAATCAATGAAACGTTCATCGTTTAATTCATAAATACCTAACGATTCTGGGATGGATTGAGCACTGAGGTGTCCTCTAACTTTGGAAAATGCACCAATTTTCCATCGTTTACCAACAGAAATTAATAGTGCTGGACCCGATAGACTGATGTTACTTGAAAATCGTTTATCGCCAAAATCAGTATCAAAAATAACCAGTGGTTGATCGATAGGAGTATCTGGTATGAGCGATCTCGAATCGACAGTTGCTCCTGTTCTAATGCTGTTATTCAAACTAAATAAGGAGGTATTACTAATCGTTGCATAATCTGTAAAACCAAATAAATGCGCTGACCCTAATGTAACATCCCATCTGTTTGCGGAGGATACAGAATTTGCTGGATTCCAAAGCATCAAATCTGTCCCTGAATAGACATCAGAGTGGAGACCAATGGATTCTTGAGATTCTGCTGAGCAAACAACCACTACAGTTAGCATTAATACACGAAATAAAGACTTCATCGACACTAAATATCTTGATAGATAAACTGATTTCTTCACCTTATATTATCTACCTTTGCAATCGCTTGAAATAAACATGGACATATTAACTAAAATACAAGAAGAAGTCGCAAAGTCACTCCTAGTGCATTACGAATGTGATGTGGATTCAGATACTGTGTTAATTAACCAAACAAAGGCTGATTTTGAGGGTGACTATACTGTTGTACTTTTCCCTTACATTAAAAAGGTGAAGCGCTCACCTGATGAATTGGGTAATACCATTGGGACACATCTAAAAGAAAGTGTTGCTGACATCTCTGACTTTAACATTGTCAAGGGCTTTCTCAATGTGAGTTTTAGTGATCAGTATCTAGTCAAACAACTCGATTCCATCAGCCAGATTGAAAATTATGGTGACTTCCCAAAACGGTCTGAGAAAGTAATGGTAGAATTTTCATCTCCCAATACAAATAAGCCGTTGCATCTTGGACACATCCGTACGATACTGCTTGGTTGGTCAATGTCAAAAATTTATGAAAAGGCAGGATACGACGTATTCAAAACTTGCATAGCCAATGACAGGGGAATCGCTATATGTAAAAGTATGACCTCTTGGAAAAATTATGGCAATGGTGAAACTCCAGAATCATCTGGCATAAAAGGTGATTTCTTAGTTGGCAAATATTATGTTGAATTTGATAAGCACTTGACTAAAGAATACCAAGAGTGGCAAGCGTCAGAAAGTGCATCTAATCTGTTCAAAAGCAAAGCAAAAGACGAGCAGACTGAAGAAGCATTCTTTAAAGCATATAAAAACACATATTTTAATGAGCACAGTGCTATAGGTAAGCAAGTCAAAGAGATGTTGCTGAAGTGGGAGGATGGAGATGAAGAAACAAAAGCACTGTGGAGTCAAATGAACAACTGGGTATATGACGGTCACAACGCAACTTATGCAAATCTTGGTGTTAGTTTTGATAAAATATACTATGAGTCTGAGACTTATTTAAAAGGTAAAGATGTCATACTAGAAGGTTTAAAGGACAACACTTTTTATAAGGAAAAAGATGGTAGTATCTGGGTTGATCTCGAAGATGTTGGCTTAGATAAAAAAATCATTTTGCGTTCAGATGGAACGAGTGTTTATCTGACTCAAGATCTTGGTACGGCGGATATCAGATATGCAGAACAAGCTGCTGAAAAAATGGTCTATGTCGTAGGCGATGAGCAAGATTATCATTTCAAGGTCTTATTTGAGATCATGAAAAAATTAGGACGGTCTTATGCAAATGGACTTTATCACTTGTCATATGGAATGATAGATCTGCCTACAGGCAAAATGAAATCTAGAGAAGGGACAGTAGTTGATGCTGATGACTTAGTTGAAGAAGTTATAGAAGAGGCCAGAAAAGGAGCTAAAGAAAGGGGAGAAGTAAGTCAACTAGACAAAGACGCACAAGATGAAATTTTCAGACGAATCGGATTAGGCGCATTAAAATTTTACATTTTAAAAGTGAATCCTAAAAAACGAATGATGTTTAATCCGCAAGAATCTGTTGATATGCAAGGTCAAACCGGACCTTACATTCAAAATGCATTTGTGCGAATCAGTTCTATTTTTAGAAAATTGGGTGATATCCCAGAATTAGATTTTAGTGCTTATGCTTTGGAACCTGCCGAAAAAGAATTAGTCAAGTCCCTGTTGCAATATCCACAAGTTATTGAACAAGCTGCAAATAATTATGATCCGTCTTTGGTTGCAAGTTTTAGCTATGTTCTTGCGAAACAATTCCATAAAATGTATCACGATGTCAGAATCTTAAGTGCAGAGACTGAAGTAGCAAAAGTATTTAGGTTACGATTATGCAAAACGGTGGGTAATGTATTAGAATCTTCATTAAATTTATTAGGTATAGAGATGCCAGAACGCATGTAGCATGGAAAATAAGGAATACGAATCAAAGAATTTTATAGAAGAAATAATTGAAGAAGACTTGAAGTCTGGCAAGCATGGTGGCCGTGTACATACACGTTTTCCTCCCGAGCCAAATGGCTTTCTTCATATAGGTCATGCAAAAGCCATCTGTCTCAACTTTGGACTTGCAGAAAAATACAATGGTAAAACAAATTTGCGATTTGATGACACCAATCCTGCAACAGAAGAAACGGCATATGTAGAAGCGATAAAGAAAGACATAAAGTGGTTGGGTTTTGATTGGGAAGACCGAGAATATTACGCTTCAGACTATTTCCCTCAGTTGTATGCATTTGCACACAAATTGATTGATAAAGGACTTGCTTATGTTGACGATTTGACAGCAGAGCAAATGGCTGAACAAAAAGGAACGCCCACAACTCCTGGTGTCAATAGTCCAAATAGGGACAGATCTATAGAAGAGAACAAACAGTTGTTCACTGAGATGAAAGAAGGCAAACACGCTGATGGCTCATTAGTGTTGAGAGCAAAGGTCGACATGGCTTCCCCAAACATGTTAATGAGAGATCCCATTCTTTATCGGATTAAGAGAGAAACACATCATCGTACTGGTGATGATTGGTGTATTTATCCGATGTATGATTTTGCACATGGGCAATCAGACTCGATAGAAGAGATTACACATTCCTTATGTTCTTTAGAGTTTAGACATCACAGAGACTTATATGACTGGTTAATCCAAAGTTTGGAAATCTTTCCTTCTATGCAACGAGAGTTCAGTAGAATGAATGTTGAGTACATGATTACAAGCAAACGAAAATTGCTCAAACTTGTCACAGAAGGTCATGTTACAGGTTGGGATGATCCTCGCATGCCGACCTTGTCTGGACTAAGAAAAAAAGGATATCCTCCTGTCGCGATCAGAAATTTTATCGATAAGGTAGGGATGACAAAAAGAGAAAATTTGATCGATCTTAGCCTATTGGAATTTTGTGTTAGAGAAGAATTAAACAAGCAAGCAGACCGAGTTAATGTTGTGCTTGACCCACTGAAAGTTGTCATTACCAATTACCCTGAAGGGCAAACAGAGACATTAAAAGCTCTGAACAATCCTGAAGATGAAGAGCCAACGTATAGAGAACTTACTTTCGGGCGAGAAATTTATATTGATCGAAAAGATTTCATGATTGATCCGCCGAAGAAATATTTCAGAATGGCTCCAGAAAGAAACGTCAGATTGAAATATGCTTATATACTAAATTGCGAAAAGTATGTTTTAGATGAGAATGGGAAAGTGACGGAAGTACATTGTAGTTATTATACAAACACTAAGAGTGGAGAAGACAATTCGGGCATAAAAGCAAAAGGGACATTGCATTGGGTAGGTGCTGAAGGATCAGTACAAGTAAAAGTTAATCTGTATGAAAACTTATTTACTGACCCGACACCTGATGCCCATGAAGGCAAAGACTACTTAGAATTTATAAACCCAGATTCGCTACAAGTAATAGATGGAGCATTAGCAGAAGCTTCGTTAGCATCAGCAGCTCCTGGTACTGTTTTCCAATTTATGCGAACAGGTTATTTTGTCGTCGACGAATCATCCACTACAGATGAAGTCGTATTTAATCGCACAGTAAGTCTTAAAGATAGCTGGGCTAAAAAGCAAGCGAAGAAATCTTGATGGCTAAGTCGAGAATCATATTAGATAATTTACAATTCAAACTGACTATTGAACGGTTGTGTCATCAGCTTATCGAAGAATATCAAGACTTTGAAGATACATGCATCATTGGCATTCAAGAAAGAGGTGTGCAGTTATCTGACAGAATTGTCAAACAGTTAGTAGAGATAAATCCAAAGCTTTCATTCCCTTATGGGAAAATAGACATTACATTTTATAGAGACGATTATAGAAGGAGAGAAAGTCCATTGATGGCAAGCAATACCGAGATGGATTTTAATGTAGAAGATAAAGAAGTGGTGTTGATTGACGATGTTCTCTATTCAGGAAGAACCATTCAAGCGGGATTGATCGCCCTTGGTCACTATGGAAGGCCAAAACGTGTTGAACTGCTAAACTTAGTTGATCGACGTTTCAATAGACACTTACCGATTCAACCAAATTATACTGGGATAACCATAGATGCCATTGACGAAGCATATGTAAAAGTAGAATGGGAAGAGCAAGATGGTAAAGATCAGATTATTTTATTTCCAACAAAGCAAAGTTAATGGCGATAGTCTCCTCATTATCCACAAAACACTTACTTGGGATCAAGTACATTACAACAGAAGACATAGAGACAATTTTTCAAACAGCTAATAATTTCAAAGAAGTATTAAATCGGCCAGTCAAAAAAGTGCCATCTTTAAGAGACGTTACTATAGCTAATTTATTTTTTGAAAATTCGACAAGAACGAAAATGTCATTTGAATTGGCAGAAAAACGTCTATCTGCAGATGTGATTAATTTTTCAGCGTCTTCCTCTTCCGTAAAGAAAGGTGAGACATTGCTGGACACAGTCAATAATATACTGTCGATGAAAGTGGATATGATTGTGATGAGACACCCAGCTCCTGGTTCGGCATACTATTTATCCGAACATATAGATGCAAGCATTATCAATGCAGGAGACGGAACACATGAACATCCGACACAAGCATTGTTGGATGCCTATTCGATTCAAGAAAAAGTTGGAAATATAAAAGGCAAAAAGATTGTTATTGTTGGAGACATCAAACATTCCAGAGTAGCATTAAGCAATATCATGTGCTTAAATAAACTTGGTGCCAAGGTTGCTGTTTGTGGGCCACCGACACTCATTCCTAAAAATATCGAAACTCTTGGTGTAAAAGTCTTTTATCAGGTCAAAGAAGCTTTAGAATGGTGTGATGTTGCCAATGTCCTCAGAATACAATTAGAACGTCAAGACATCAAATACATACCATCATTGAGGGAATATGCTCGCTATTTCGGCATTAATAAACAGTTATTGGAATCTCTCAGCAAAAAGATAGTCATCATGCATCCTGGCCCAATCAATAGAGGAGTAGAATTAAGTAGTGATGTGGCCGATTCGGATCAATCTATCATCCTAGAGCAAGTGGAGAATGGAGTGGCTGTCCGAATGGCAATACTCTACCTTTTGGCTGGTAATGTGTCGAATTAGTCTTGAATTGCTAAAATCTTCGTTAAACTATTATTAAATCACCGTCTAACATCAATTCCTTCGATACCTTTGTTGTTAACGTGAATAGATTAAATAAGCTTATGTTAAAATATTTTTATATCCTCGCAACACTATTTGTTTTTCAGACAGCACAAGCAGCTGATACACATGAGATTACGATCAAAATTGAAAATTATGATCAAGATAGTCTTATTGTCGGTTATTATTTTGGGAAGCAAACATTAGTGCAAGACACTTTATTAAAAAGGCCAGAAGGCGATTTCATTTTAACAGGTGAAGAAGCACTCGATGCAGGAGTCTACTTATTGTTACTAAAACCCGACAATCAGATAATCCAATTTATGGTTGATGATGAGGAACAACATTTCACGATGTCATTCGATACTGCGGATCAGACGAACATAAGCTATGAAGGGTCAAAAGAAAATCAGCTGTTCAGTGACTATCTACAGTTCTTGTCAGAACGAAAATCTCTTCGAGAACCATTGATTGAACAGAAAAATGAGGAAGGAATATCTGAAATGGAATTACAGAAAATTGATGCGCAAATTGCAGTGGTTGACAAGGAGGTCACGGATAGACAACAAGCAATCATGACTCAATATCCGAATACCATTACTTCTTTGATGATAAAAGCAAATCAACCTTTGGATTTACCTGAATTTGAAGGAACAGCCGAAGAAATTCACAATAAGAAATACCAATATTTTCGTAAACATTATTTTGATAATCTGGAAATGGAAAACCCGATTACGATTCGAACTCCATTCTTTAACGATCGCATCAAATACTATAAAGAGAAATTGACATATCAAGTGCCTGATTCCATTAATCAAACGCTTGACTATATTTTAAAAGAGATGGAGCCTGCTGAGAAAACGTATCAATATTACCTGAGTCAATTTATCAATGAGTTTGCTGCTTCAAATGTCGTTGGTCATGATGCAGTATATGTCCATCTAGCTGAAAATTATTACGGTAAAGGAAAGGCGACTTGGGTCGATGAAGAGAATGCTAAAAAGATAGTGGATGACGCCTTGAAATTGAAACCAACATTAATCGGGAAAACAGCTCCGGATTTTGAAGCATATAATCTTGAAGGAGATTTAATCGGTTTAGACGATATTGAAGCTGACTATAGATTGTTGTTTTTCTGGAAACCAGATTGCGGGCATTGCACAAAGGCAATTCCGATAGTTAAAGAATTCTACAAAAATTATAAAGAACGCGGTGTAGAAGTTATTGCCATTTGTACTAAACTTGGAAAAGACTATCAAACGTGTTGGGATGGGATCAAGAAACATGAGATGGGTCAATTTATCAATCTTGGTGATCAGTACCAGCGATCAAAAGTCCTTAAAAAGTACAATGCAGTCCAAACACCTAGATTCTTTTTCATCGACAAAGAAAATAAGATCGTGATGAAAGGGATCGGTGCAGACCAATTAGATGAAGTCATGGATCAGCTTCTGAAAAAAGCTGAAGACAAAATGTAATTATACCAAAAGGAGAATGTTTTGACTGGTTATCATTTAGGTATAGCTATTGTCATTCTCAATAATGGCTTGTAGCTGTTTGACTTGTTGTACTGTCTCTATGCCTAATTGGCGCATGTTATTTTCCATTTCTTCAAATAATATGTTATACGCGTGATATGGCCCCAACTGCTGCAAGGCGCTCACGCTATAAATAAAAGCTCTTCCCAACAAAGTAAAATCAGCTCCTAAAGCAATAGCTCTAATGATGTCTAGCCCAGTGCGAATGCCGCCATCAAACACAATCGGTATCTGCCCATTAACCGCTGAAGCTATTTCTGGCAACACGTAAATACTGGATGGCGCTCCATCAAATTGCCTTCCTCCATGATTGGACACAACGATACCATCGAATCCAGCATCAATTGCTTTTAAAGCGTCTTCACTAGTCATGATTCCTTTTAGTAAGACAGGTCCATCCCATGCATCTTTAATTTTTTGAGCATATTCCCAAGATAAATTACTGCCTCTTTGTTTGGTTTTAAACGCTTCAACATTCATCTTAAATGTGTTGTAGTTTTCGACCGTCCGTAACCTTGGAAGGCCATTTATTAAAGTGTCTTTTAACCAGTGAGGGTGGGTGATTCCATCCCAAATCAACTGTGCATTAATCTTTGGAGGCATCTTTAGTCCAGCTCGTCTTGTCCGTTGTCTACGACTAGGTTGTGGGATATCTACGGTAATGACTAATTGTTTGAATCCAGCTCCTCTTGCTCTTTTTAGAATATCTAATGTCGTTGGCATATCAGGTGGCACGTATAATTGAAACCAGCCAACAGTTGGCGATATTAATGGGCCAATGTTCTCTGGTGTTTCTGTAGCTACCGTACTCAAACAATATGGTATGCCCATATCATTCGCAGCTGTAGCAAGCATTTTCTCTATGCCTGGCCACATGAGACCAGTTAAACCAACTGGTGCAATACCGAATGGAGCTGAAAACGTGTGTCCAAATAGGGTAGTGTCCAATTGTACGTCAAGTTCTCCTTTCAAAAACTCTGGTCTGAATCTAATTTTTGATAAATCCCTAATGTTGTTTTTGAGAGTTGTCTCATCGTCTGTACCCGTCTCTAAATACTCAGAGGACACTTTAGGAATTTTGCGTAGTGCTCTTTTTTTCAAGTCCTGAATCGTAGGATACTTGTTCATTAAGGACACATATTGCTTTTGATATTTTTGATAGTCTGACATGTACCATCTAAATTAACATAAATTAAAGTTGAAACTTGACTGTCTGGTGATCCATTTAAAAATCTCCGAACTCCTAGATAATTTTTTTTTAGACAGTACTTATGGTGCAGTCCTTGCAGGTGTCCCCGCCTCAAGACATATTTTTAATAGATTAACTCTTAGATAAGTTGGAAGCCTACAACGACAGTCTTTAAGCTGTTGAGACTGAAAACCTAGGTGCCTGCTTCTCCCAACAAGCGAGGTCACGAGCGACCCAACAAGCGAGGTAACGAGCGACCCAACGAGTGAGCTCGCGAACGAGCCAACAAGCGAGGTAACGAGCGACCCAACAAGTGAGCTCGCGAACGACCCAACAAGCGAGGTAACGAGCGCCCCAAAAGCGAGTTCACGAGCGCCCCAACAGCGAGTTCACGTGCGCCCCAACAAATGAGCCTGCAACTAAAAAAGACCTGAGAACTAAGTCCTCAAGTCTTTTTAATTTAATATTCAGCGGATCTTTACAGATTTAGAACCCGCTAGATTTATAACCTTTAGTAGAAGGCGGCTCATATTTTGGCTCCTCTTTTTTCACAACTTCTTTTACTACTTCTTTCACTTCTTCTTTAACCTCTACTACTGCTTCTTTAACCTCTTCGACAACTGGTGCTACCTTCTCTGTTACGACTGCTGCTGCTTTCTCAGCAGGGTTGCAAGCAAATTTCCATAGACCAAATAGTAACAATGGAATCAATAGTAATAGTAACCAAGGCAACCATTTCATGCAGCCTCCATTAGCTTCTCCTCCTGAGACTGTACCACCTGCAGCGGCTACTGGTTCTCTTTCTTTAGTTGTGGAACGCACTTTGGTTTCTTCCTTATGTGTCGTATGAACGATCTTCTTTTCTGTACTTGCTTTAGTTGTTGTTACTGCCGCAGCGCTTGCGGTCGCAGCTGTAGCTACTGCTGCACCTGGCAACCAAGCACCAGCACCATCCTTCATTGGACAAGATCGAGCGATCTCATGGCCTCCTGAAGACTTGAGAACAACGTATTCAAAGCCTCTTTTCTTTTCTACAGAATAGCGATCTCTATTGTCTTTATTCTTAATGACAGATTGAATCCCATTATCTCTGTATTCTGCTGTTTTATAGCCTTCACTTCTGAGGAATACTTTATCGTCTTTCACAAGAGCAAAATAATGCTCTCCATTATCCGCCTTGAATGTTATAAATTCTGGATATTTCGATGACCTAGAATCCTTTAAGCGTTTTTCATAAACACTGCATACCAAATAATCATCATCCACACCTTTCTCTTTATCGCTCATTTT
>CALLFA010000164.1 GCA_937997635.1 uncultured Saprospiraceae bacterium
TGTCGATTTGGCAAATCCCCAAAGCTATTCGCATCTGCACAAAAAATCTTTGAAGTCGTATTCAACTGAACGTGCACTTCTAGTCCGATAACAATTTCGTATTCTGTATTCATCAAAAGATTAGTAAACTGACCATTCCAACAATAACGACAAAGATGCCAAGTATAATCAGTTGATAAAAGCTTAAGAGCAGAAATTTTAAAATGGTTTTGATCCAGCCTTGATTGTAGTAGTGCTTAATACTTAAGAGTGCATATAGAGGAACTACGGTATTGACAATTATAACATACACAATAGGTGAATGCTTACCTCCAAAAATGCCAAATCCAATGATGTAACAACAGCTGAGGGTGATTAACAAAAAAGAATGCATGAACAGGGAGAGAGTCAAATGGTCTACTAAAAAATAGCGGCGCCTGATGTACAGTATTTTTAGAAAGAATGCTGTAAATAGGGCAAGAAAGACGATGACCCATAACAAATTGCCAAGTATAAATTGCTGTGCACCTTTGGAATCATTGTAAAACCGATAGACCTGTCTTGCCAATATCTTATCCCAGAAAGAGTCATCTCCATATTTTTCAACAAATTCATTTGAGTTCAGTTTTATAAGATCTACTTTGGAAAATGTTGAACCAAATTCTCTATTGCCTTCACCAAATATGATGACGAAGGCACTGTCTGCTTCAACATCAACTTTTGGGCCCAGTAGTTTCTGTTTTAAACTATCCGTGTCTTCAGAATCGGCCAAAGGATAGTCAAGGATCAACGAATCAAAACTTGCGTACATTTCAGCGTGGTCAACATCTCTTCTAATGTCTTCGATAACATTTCCATTTCCTAGCTCAATCTCAACACTGTCTTTTGCAATCAAAGCCAATAAGCCAAAATGGATAACCAATGAGGCAAAAAAGAATCTCGATGGATTGACAAAACTACGTCGCTTTCCTTGGATGTACTCACGAGTAAGTCTTGAAGGAAAGAAGAGTAAGCCGATCGACTTAAAAAACTTAGAATCTATATTGAGAACTGATTTGAAAAATTCGGATATCAGTTGCCAAACAGAGATTCTGCTTTCTCGTGTCCGTTGACCACACGAAGCACAGAACACATCGGTCGACTCTAAGGCATAAGCGCAATTGAGGCAATACTCCAATGATGTCTTTGGTACCTGTGGTTTTTCCATTCGATATAAGTTACATTTTTTGGTGAATATCTATTTCAAAATTCGGACAAGAGTACAATTTCTATATACGGACATTGTTAATTCTAGGAATATCGCATAGAGAAACAATAGGGATCAAAGAATTCTTAGTCGAATATTAGACCGTGATAAAGACGGAAGTGCAATGGAAGAGTTGTTGATCGTTTACCATGTTATTTTATTAGAATCATTTAGCTAGTTATCGATTTCATTTATGAAAACTAGCTTTCAATGAGTGCTTCGTGGTGGATATATCCTATTTGTTTCTTTAACTGGTTAATTAAATATTCTGGTATGTAGCCACAGGCTGTTGGTCGCAGATTTTGGTTAGATCTATAAACATTCAGACATAATGATTTTGAGGCGTATTTCATTCTATAGCCGAAATGGTAATTGAATTCAGTTTTGATATAAGTCTATCAATTGCGTCCATAACTTTAGATGTTTGTTTCTCTGATGCTTTTTTTGATCCTGAAACATATTGACGTAGAAGCCCTGGATTAAGATTTCCTAATTTTGCCAATTGAGTAATATTTACTTCAGGCAATAGTTTAAACACTGATTCCAAATCAACTTCAAATTCAATGTGATAGCCACTTTCATATTTAGTTTTTAGTGTTTCATCTTCGAGAATAAATAAATCTAGTATTGTTGATAAGTTGTCCTTTACTGAATCAAAGCTTTCACCTCCTGCTGCGCATCCTTCAATTTTTGGAACATAAGCATAAAATGCATCTTCACTTCTTTCAACTATTGCTTTTACTTTTTTCATATTATTTCAAAGCTGATTTTTTAAGAATACTATTGAATGTTCCTTTTGGCAAATTGTGTTTATATATTTTATGACTTCCGTTCTGCCTTACAAAGAACCACCCTACGTGAATTACTTTCTTTTCTAGTTCTTTTGCAGTCATGACTAAAAGTAGCATATTCGCTACATATATGCAAGTGGTTAACTTGGGATGTTTTAATCACACATATCTCAATAATACCGACACAAATAAGCACTCACCCCTTTCGCCCTGACCTGAAAGCTAACATTAGCAACAACATGAAAAACCTGACCAGCAGTATATCTTGTCCAAGCATCCTCACCTGGTAACTTGACTTCCAACTCTCCATTGACCACAGTCATCTCTTCATTTTGTGAGGTCCCAAATTCGTATTCGCCATCATCCATGACGCCAATCGTGTAGTTGCCTTGAGCATTATCAAAAGCAACAGATTTTACCTTTCCTTCGAAGTATTCGTTAGTTTTAAACATATCGCAAATTAAAAATAATTTGAGAACCCTTCAGTTTTCGTTTTCATTAATGCGCTTAAGGCCCTTCCTTTGCTGAGGCGAGACGCCTTCAGCGACCCACTTGAACTTGATCCTTACACTTGCACTTGCACTTGCACTTGCACTTGCTCTTGATATGGTATAGTCTTTGCCTATCTACCCTGTGATATATATATAATGAAATATTGTAATATGTATATCTATAATCAATACAAAGACAGTATTATATATAATAAAAATTTGTAATATGATTATGGATGTGCATTGGACTAAACTGGTTCTTATGCAAGGTCATCGTTTTAAGCAAATTATTTTTAAGGCAATCCTATTTGGTATATTGCCTTTCTTTTCTTCTCAACTCGTAGGACAAATTGCTTGTAGCAGTAGTGTCCAAGTGTCGATGGACGAACATTGCCAAGCCATTCTTAAGCCAGAAGTGTTCTTGCAAGGCTTTTATGATAATTTTGACTATTTCGAACTGACAATCGATGGGGTAGATGGGAATGTCGTTTACCAACCTGGAAGCTATTCGATCACGGTTACTGATACTCGATCTGATAATTCTTGCTGGGGTACTGCAATTGTAGAAAATAAAATTCCGCCAAGCATAACTTGTAAAGAACTCATCGTTCCTTGCTATTTTGATGCCAAGCCCGGAAGCTCAATGATAAAAAATTATCGAGGAATGGGTGTTATCGGCAATCACACACCTGGTACTGTTGACGTTGACGTCTTTTTCATTCCTAGCATTCCACAATTCTCTTATATAGAAGATATAGATGTAGAACTCTATCAATTAAATGAGAACCTGTCGCATGTATCTGTCTACCTAAAAACACCAACTGGCTCAAAAATCCAACTGTTTCATTCGTTCGAATCTCAGCAGCCTGACTGTATAAAAGAAGAAATGCTTGTTCATTTTTCTGATCGTTACGAACGACCAAACAGCCAATTAGTCGCATGCGATCCTGGCCCAGCCATCATTGGACAATACAAAGCCTATGATTCTTTTGGTTCTGTAAAAGGCGAACCAGCTTGGGGTAATTGGTCCATTCATATTGAAGATTCACATGGTAAACCTGTACACAATTGGTTTAAAGAAGCAGTGATTCATGTCGCTGCCAGCTCTGTATATCATGGACTTCCATTTGATGACAATCAGATGGAATTCGAAATTTTATCTGACCGTAGCTTAAGTGTTTGGGGTGGAGATCTTTGTGGTCCAGTTGTTTTGTCCTATACAGATGAGCACCAAAGTGGCTGCACGTCAAATGGAGATCACTATGGTGTAATGATGAGAAACTGGCAAGTGGCCGATGGTGTGGGTAATGTTAATTGGTGTCAACAACCCATTTATTCTGAGTCCACGTCATTTGATCATGTCGTAATGCCGTATGATTATGATGATGTCGCTTATCCCTCTTTTCACTGTGCATATGATTGGACAGGACATTTAGATGTTCAAGGACAACCATCACCCACTTTGACAGGCTTTCCAAAGGACTCCCGTATTTATAAAGAGGAACACTGTGGAAACTTAGAAATATCCTACGAGGATGCCATATTGCCAGCATGCGAAGGTGCGTATAAGATTATTCGTACTTGGACAATGATTAATTGGTGTCGAGAAGCACCTTTAAATGTAAAGAAGCATAATCAAATCATTACGATTACTGACAAACATGGACCAGCAATCAGTTGTCCTGATCGAACGGAATTAGTCGTGCAAGTCACAAGTCCACACGATTGTGGTAAGAATATTTTGATTCCTCCTCCAGTGATCAAACAAGGATGTGGCAGCTATGATTGGACAATAAAATATGCAAGAAGCTCTGATGAGTCATGTGCCGAACCAGCAGCTTCAAGATACACCAGCGAGGGAGTCCAAAAATTAGACGGCGAGGTCTATATCAGTAGTTTGGAATCTGGATGTGTTTGGGTAAAATATATCGTGAGCGATGGCTGTGAAAATTCTAATGAATACGCATGTAAAATGAGCCTTAAAGATACAGCAGCCCCAGTTGCCGTCTGCGATAAAACCACTGTTGTTGCACTTAGTAATAATGGGACCGCGACATTGCCGGCAAGTACCTTTGATGATTTTAGTACAGACAATTGTTCACCAGTCTATTTTAGAGGTCGCAAACTTAACAATGTATGTGACTCCATAAGCGAACCAGCAGAGTACATACATTTTTGCTGTGCAGATGCTGGTCAATCTGTGATGGTTGAAATATTTGTCTTTGATCAAGCTGGTAATAAATCATCTTGCATTGTTGAGGCAAAAGTCCAGGATAAGATAGATGCGTTTCTGAGCTGTCCCGATGATGTGACTGTATCTTGCAATACGCTTAAAAGTGAATTGACAGACGAATTGTACGGTTGGCCAAAAGCCACTGATAACTGTAGTAGTGTCAGTCAATTAGATGTTGAATATGTCGATTCATTAGATCAGTGCGGCGTTGGCATTATTTTAAAATCTTGGATTTTGAGCAGTGATGACCCAGTATTGAATCATAACGTATGTACCCAGCGATTTACCTTCGAATTTGTACCTGGTGGCAAAGAACACCAAATTTATTTCCCCGCCGATACCGTTTTGTCGGGTTGTTCAAGAGAAGTTGAATTGGTCGAGACAGGAGAACCAGAAATAGTAAAGGATGGATGTAGCTTAATTGCCGTCAACCATAAGGACGAAGTATTTGATATAGCAGAAGATGCCTGTGAAAAAATCTTGCGAGAATGGACGGTGATCGATTGGTGCCAATACAAACCAGAAATAGGCATCACCTCTGGATTGTGGAAACAAGTACAGGTCATCAAATTTTTAAACACAACAAAACCAGAGATAAGCTCTTTGTGTGATCCCATTGAAGTTTGCACAACATCATCCGATTGCACGGGAACAATTGATTTGGTCATGTCTGCCATTGACGATTGTACCTCTAGCAGTTCGCTGACTTGGGAATATTCGGTTGATTTATACAATAACAATACGACTGATATAAGAAATGGATCTGTCGATGTTGCTGATGGGTCTGTGTTTGTTAAGATTCAAGAATTACCTCTTGATGTCACTCATTCCATTACGTGGAGAGTCCATGATGGGTGTTTGAATGTAAATCAATGCAAACAACAGATCGTCGTGAAAGACTGTACACCTCCAACACCATTTTGTGTAGGAGGAGCAATTACCACCTTGCTTGATCAAAGCGGTAATGCTCGAATTTGGGCACGTGATTTTGACTTAAAGTCTGAAGACAATTGCGTTGACAATGAAGAATTGAGATTTTCATTTAGTCCTGATCCTGAAGATTCAAATCGCACGTATTCTTGTGCTGATATTCCAAATGGACGATTCAATTCATTTGAGTTGCAAGTGTTTGTGACTGATCCATCTGGCAACCAAGAAAGTTGTCGAGTCACTCTTGAATTGCAAGACAATGTTTCTGCATGTGAGAATGCTGTGGGGTCATCTCAAGTTATGGACGTAGAAGGCGCGATTCAGACAGAAACGAATGCACCAATACATGGAGTAGAAGTGACGATTGATACGAACCAACCTGGTTTCCCAAAATCAATAGTGACTGGTGAAGATGGGCAATTTCATTTTCAATCACTGCCAATGGGACATGGTTATCGATTGACTTCGTTTAAAAATGATGATTTATTAAATGGAGTGACCACGTTGGACTTAGTCAACATGCAACGACACATTATTGGAATTGAATCTTTCAATAATCCATATTCGTTGATTGCTTCAGATATCGACAATAATGGTGTGGTAAATGTTGCAGATTTAGTGGAGCTGAGAAGAGTCGTCCTTGGATTTGAAGACCGATATCCAAATGGGCAATTGGCTTGGAGATTCATTGATCGAGATAGACCCATCCTTGACGAATTTAATCCATTCCCTTTTGTAGAGTTTATACAAATATCAGAGACTCAAAATTTACAAAGACCTTATGCTTTTATGGGGGTTAAAATAGGTGATGTCAATCAAACTGTCCAAATGGGACTTCAAGATGAATTGACTGAAATTCGTAGCCAAACAGACATCGGATTCATCCTTGAAAATTCGGAAATTTATGAAGGTGAGATTATAGATATAGAATTTAGACTCGCAGAAGATGCAGATGTCATCGGTTTTCAATATGCCTTTCAATTTAATCCATTAGCGTTAAATATTTTGTCTATAGATAGTGGTAATGAAATTGATCTTGTTGAGTCTGACAGACGCATCACAGCAAACGAAATTAAATTTAGTTGGACGAATGACTTCAGTAAAAGACTAGAGTCTGGAGATGTCATTTTTACAATAAAGGCGAAGACCCATCGTACAGGAAATATTCAGGACTTTATCTCTTTTGATTCTGAGTTTACTTCAGAATGGTATTCGTCAACAAAAGATGTTGCTGCCATTAATTCTGGATTTGACAACAGTCATAAGTCTGATTTTGTCGTACACCAGAATCATCCGAATCCATTTGAACAGACAACCAGGATCAATGTCGAACTACCTAAAGAAAGTGTGGTCCAACTAAATCTAATAGATGTGTCAGGTGCTATGATTTACGAATCTAGTACTACATATCCAGCAGGATTGCAAACGATAGAATTGCTAAAAGATAACATTGGGACTAGCGGTATTTACTATTACACGTTAACAGTAGATGGTATCTCTAAAACAAAAAAGCTTGTGGTTCTGTAAAATGTTGAAAGTCTCATAACGATATATATGTTTTTGTTGAGTTTCTTCTCCACGTTGAGGACTGCATACTCAAACAAATAGAATTGAAACGTGATAAGTAATTACCTTTGTCAACATTGTACATCAAATATGATTGGAATTTCCGTGGCTTTACAGTGCGAGTTTCGTATAATGATAGGTGATGTAGAGTGCGCTTGGAATTACACCTCCGACTGTATGCGGTCCTAATCTAATGTTATCTGTAGAGGTTCTTCTTTAGACTTCTCTTCAATTAGACTTGTAGGATTTATTATTGGAAGATAAAATTCATTTATTGGTTCTCCTTTTGTTCTTGAATAAATCACACCCCTCATTGAAGATATTGTAATGCCTAATAAATTTGGAAACACTGATTTTATTTTTTCAATTTTCCCTTTTTTACTTTTCGGTAGTGACTTAAATTCAAATGCCATAATAATATCACAATGTACAAGTTGTTTGACTTTCTCTTCCATTTGCAATCCATATATAACATGCAGAAAAATTGATAATTCATTATTCGAATTATCATAACTTTCTTTAAATGATGTATTTAATATGACGTTTGATTCGTTAATAGAGTCATGGTCATGATTAGAATACTCAAATCTTAACTCCTTTAAATACTTAATTTTGTATTTCATTTAAAATTCTGAATATGGTTTTGCAGAAACTAAGTAGTTTATAGAATGATTTTCTTTTTCTATTTTGTTTATAGAATCTAGTTTACAAAAATGCTTTTCCATTTCGTCTAAGTCTAGAGGAATTCGAGCTTCTCTGTTTTGCATTTCATGCTGATAGTATTCGTGATAATCAACAAATTCTATATTAGGTATTTTACCTATTGCTAATGAAAGTTTAATAAATTTGGAAAGTTTATGATCTGCGCCATTATTCATAATCTGTGATACATAACCTTTGGTGACTCCAAGTTTTTCTGCCAACTTTGTTTGATTCATCGAGTCACTATTTAAAAGAAAATTTTGGATTTCGCTATACAATCTATTTTGAAGTTTAGTATAATGATAAGTTGGACTTTGTAACTTTTCCTCTAAGCTTTTCATTCTATATAATTTTGACCTTATTTTTTAGTTGATATTGATAGTATTTTTTTGCGATTTTTATAACTCTTTTTAATTCACGATCCTGATCCTTATTATTACTTTTAATATGCCCTAATATTATAATTTTTCCAGTATTTTTTTCCTTAATATAGTATACTCTAAGCATAGAACTCTTAGTCCTAATTTCATGAGCTTGAAAATTTATTTGTTTAGATATATTTTTTAGGGGCTTGTGGCATTTTGGCAGTACAGTATTATCTAAAGAGATATCTTCGATGAGTGTTTCAAGTTCGTCGACTTCGTCAAGTTCCTTCTTAAATTTAAGTTTGTCATCTTCATCGATGTGGAATTTTTTCTTTGCTTCGATTATGAAATCATCATATAGACATTTGTCATCCCTGACTAATGCATAGAATTGGTGAATTGCACCTTCAATCTTTATTTTCTTAATACTAAAGATATATAAAAAGTTTAGTTTAAGCTAAACATTAACAAATAATTATAGTTATAATGTGATTTCAAAATCCATTACAGATAACAATATTAATATTCTGAAATTACAAATTTAAAACTAACAGAATTAAAATTATAAATGAGTAGGGTTCAAAAAAAAGGGAAGCTTATGCGGTGCTTCCCTTTTGCAGTTTAAAAAGGTACGATATCATTTAATCCAATGACTGATTCTCTTGACCTGCTTTGTCCACAAGAATACTATACTCTTCTGGCGTCAAGCCGTCTAGACAAAAGTCAATTGGATTAACTCGTTTTCCGTTAAGTTTGACTTCGTAGTGCAAATGAGGTGCAGTTGATGTTCCGGTACTTCCCACAGTCCCAAGTTTCTGCCCCTTCTTCACTTTTTGCCCCTTTTTCACTGTTATTTCGTGCATATGTGCATAAAGTGTTTCATAGCCATAACCATGATCGATCACCACTTTATTTCCATAACCTGTTTTTCGTTTTTCAACTTTCACAACTTTACCGTTACCTGTGGCTTGTACATCTGTACCTCTCGGAGCTGTGAAGTCGATGCCGTAATGGAATTTCTTAATTTTATGAATGGGATGAATTCGATATCCAAATCCACTCATGTATCTGATGTTTCTTTTTAATTCAGTTTCTCTTACAGGTTTTATAGAAGGTATGGAAGCCAGCTTTTCTTCCCATTCGAATGCTTTTGTTTGAATGGTGTCAAGAGATGATCGTTGGATACTCAGCTTACGTTTTATTTTGTCAACAGTTTGCAGCGCTGACTTGACCAAAGCACCTGATCCTTGATAATTGGTTAAGTTGGCATATTTGTCGTGTCCACCTACACCTGCTTCCCATACGTTGTCATCTATGGTATCCATTTGGAAAATCATTCGGTGTATTTCTGAATCTTTTTCATGTAAAGCGGATAAATCGTCACTCAACTTGGCGTAGTCAGTTGTCAAGTTTTCATAGTGATAACTCATTTGTTGTAGTTCACGCTCAAGCGCTTTTTCTTTTGGGGATGGAAGAAAGTACCACGCTAATGCGAAAAGTCCAATGGCAGCTACCAAGACTGAAGACAGAAATCCAAACAGCTTAAAAATCCTCTGCTTATTTGTCGTTTTCAGCTCTTCATATTGAAGTGTGTGCTGATTGAAAACAAATTTTTCTTTACTCATATTGATGCGGCTGTAAGTTAATTTACAATACCTTTATGACCAGTTTTTGGGATTTAGCTGGGTAATAAAATGCGACGGCAAAGTTATCATTCAGACACCTGATTGCAAAATTATATATAAAGTAATTAAGAACTTTAATATTCATTTTATTTATTATATATAATATATTGATATAGAGCTATTTAATTCAATATGTAGTGTTCTTTAACAAAGGATCGAAGCGTTAACAAATGGTTAAATATCATATTAGAAAAATTTAAATATAAAAGACAAAGATGAAGGCTAATGAAATCAGGCAGAAGTTTTTCGACTTTTTTGAGTCAAAACAACATCAAATTGTTGCTTCTGCGCCGATCGTGAATAAGAATGACCCAACATTAATGTTTACAAATGCGGGGATGAATCAGTTTAAAGATTTCTTCCTTGGCAATAAAATTCCAGCAAACAGACGTATAGCAGATACGCAAAAATGTTTACGCGTATCAGGGAAGCACAATGATCTTGAAGAAGTAGGGATTGACTCGTATCACCACACCATGTTCGAAATGTTGGGCAATTGGTCTTTTGGTGATTACTTCAAAAAAGAAGCGATCGATTGGGCATGGGAACTGCTTACAGAAACCTATGGCCTACAAAAGGACAGATTGTATGTGTCTGTATTTAAAGGTGAAGAATCTGAAGGTCTTGTCCCAGATGAAGAAGCAGCTGGGTTTTGGTCTAAATATGTAAGCAAAGATAGAATCTTGTATTTCGATAAGAAAGACAACTTTTGGGAAATGGGAGATGTCGGTCCATGCGGTCCTTGTTCGGAAATACATGTTGATCTGAGAACTGATGAAGATCGAGCAAAACAAGATGGCGCAACACTAGTTAACGAAGATCACCCACAAGTCATAGAAGTTTGGAATTTGGTCTTTATTCAATTCAATAGAAAAGCTGACGGTTCTTTAGAAGAATTACCAGAAAAACATGTTGACACTGGAATGGGTTTTGAACGATTATGCATGGCACTCCAATCAAAACTTTCCAATTACGACACCGATTTATTTACACCCTTCATTTCTTATTTGGAAAAAGAAAGTGGCATCAAGTATACTGGAAGCTACGACTTATCTGCAAAGAGCGATATTGCGATGCGAGTTGTGTCAGATCATTTACGGGCTGTAAGTTTTACTATTGCTGATGGCGAACTCCCATCCAACACAGGCGCAGGTTATGTCATCAGAAGAATACTCCGTCGAGCTGTCAGATACTATTATTCTTTTTTAAATATAAAAGAACCGCTACTACATAAATTGGTTGGTCTGTTGTCAGAAAAATTTGGCGCCGTCTTTCCTGAATTGGTCTCGCAAAAGGACTTTGTACAAAAAGTGATTTTAGAAGAAGAGAAATCATTTTTAAATACATTAGAAGATGGCTTAAAGAGATTGGATTCAATCGATACATCTTCAGGTAAAATTGATGGTAAAACAGCATTCCAATTGTACGATACTTATGGTTTCCCAATGGACCTTACAAGATTGATTGCGTCTGAACAAGGACTAACATTAGATGAAGAAGGTTTTGAAGCCAACCTTGCAGCTCAACGAGAAAGAGGCAGAGCTGACGCAAAGAAAGTGACTGGAGATTGGAATATTGTCGATGAGTCTAATACAGTTGAATTTATTGGTTATGATGCATTGACTGCTAGTGATATTAAAATATTAAAACACAGGACTGTAAACATTAAAGACAAAGATCAGTACCAAATCGTACTGAATAAGACTCCTTTTTACGCGGAAGGCGGAGGGCAAGTCGGTGACACAGGATTACTGTGGGTGGGAGAAGAGAAAATTGTTGTTCTCGATACAAAAAGAGAAAATGATTTGATCATTCATATTGTTAAATCACTGCCAACTAAAATGGATGCTTCCGTCAAAGCAGATGTCAATGGTAAGCGGAGAGCATCTATAGAAAACAATCATTCTGCTACGCATTTATTACACGCCGCATTGAGGGATGTCTTAGGAACACATGTGCAGCAGCGAGGCTCTTTGGTCAATGATGTTTATTTGCGATTTGATTTTTCACACTTTCAAAAAATGACCGATGAAGAATTAGCTCAAGTAGAAAATATTGTCAACAAAAGAATACGACAAAACATTGCTTTGCATGAGCACAGATCAATTTCGATTGATCAGGCCAAGGAAGCAGGCGCTATGATGTTGTTTGGTGAGAAGTATGGAGACAGCGTACGCATGATAACATTTGATCCAGAATTTTCCATAGAGTTATGCGGCGGATGCCATGTTGATTCTACTGGCCATATCGGATTGTTAAAGCTAGTGTCTGAGAGTGCCGTTGCAGCGGGAGTGCGTAGAGTAGAAGCAGTCACAGCCGATAAAGCTGAAGCTCACATTAATAAAGAATTAGCCGAATTAAAATCCATTAGAAATACATTTAAAAATCCAGTCAATACCCTAAAAAATGTCGAGTCTCTGCATGAAGAGAATAAGGGCTTGAGAAAACAACTAGAGTCTTTTCAACTGCAACAAGCGTCAATGACACAAGATCATTTGATGTCGCATTTTGTTTTTGAAAAAGGCGTCAATCTGCTTGTTCAACGACTGCAAATAGAAGATTCTAAAATAGTAAAAACGATAGGTTATAATTTAGAAAAGGCGAAGGGTAGTGCCTTGATTGTCTTTGGTTTTGAGAGTAAAGGGAAACCTCAATTAATGGTTATTGTCAGCGAGAGTCTCACCAAAGATGATTACTTGCATGCCGGAAAAATAATTAAAGAATTGGCTGCTGAAATTAAAGGTGGCGGTGGTGGACAAGCGTTTTTTGCTTCTGCTGGCGGTTCGGATGCAAGTGGACTTGATGCCGCTCTTGCCAAGGCAAAATCATTTATTTAAACACTTAATTTGAGTATACTACTTACCAGTGTTATTGTTGCACTCTTTTGTGCGCTTTTATTTTTGAATTTATATTTCAGAATGAAGGTGCTACGCAGTTTTAGGTATTTATCAAAAAATAAAATTGAGTTTAATGTTGGGCAATTGTTTAATGATGGAAGACTGAAAAAAGAAGTATTGCCAAAATATCCTAAACATAGAGGAGAAATAGAGTTGTTTGCTCATCACATAAAAACATCATTTAAAATAGCAATAGCAATAATTTTAGCGATTGTACTTGCCGGTATTATTTTGAATGGGTTTTACAACTAACAAATGTTATTTAATTACGAGATATCAATTTATCACTCGTGAAACCACGCCAAAGAGATTTGTTTGTCTTTAAATTGTTGGATTATTTTTCAGCGCTATTGGCTTGGTTTTTATTTTTTATTTATCGCAAACGAGTAGAAACTGGAGTTGTTGATTTTACCGCAATAGCACAGGACAATAATTTTTATTTAGGAATTATTATTATCCCAATTCTCTGGTTGATTGGATACAGTCTATTTGATAAGTATGATAATCTGTACCGCTTATCCAGGATCTCCACTTTATTTAGAACATTGATCTTGACACTTATAGGGGTCTTGATATTGTTTTTTACCATTCTAAGCGACGACCTTACCATGAATTATGTGAAGTATGTAAAGCCTTTTTCTGTGTTATTTATACTTCATTTTGGTATAACTGCATTTTTTAGAATGCTATGGTTGAGTATTTGCAAACAGAATATTAAATCGGGGAAAGTCACCTTTAAAACCGCTATCGTAGGTGATTATGTGCATGCGGAGAAATTGCTCAGTGAACTTGATCAGCAGAAGTACAAATTAGGTCAGCAAATAGTAGGCATTGTAACAAACAAAACAATAGATAGCCACAGACTTAAAAAGTTAGGCAGTATTTCCGAACTTAATCAAATAGTTGAAAGCCAGCATATTGAAGATGTCATTTTAGCCATGAATAGAGAGGATAGTCGACTGACTCAAACCATTATACGACAACTGAGTATCCTGCCTGATGTTAATGTAAAAGTAATTCCCGAAATGCAAGACGCCCTATTGGGTCATGTCCGTATGAATTATGTCTACGGCGCGCCTTATATAGAATTAGAACAAGATCTAATGCCTAAATGGCAATGGGTGGTTAAACGATTGATGGATATAAGTGGAAGTATTATAGGTTTGATTTTCTGCTTACCACTTCTTCTCTTTGCGGCCATTCGAATTAAGTCGCAATCCAATGGTCCAATTTTATTTCGTCAAGAACGCGTAGGCAAGAACGGTACACTATTTAATATTATAAAATTTAGGTCGATGATTGAGGGCGCAGAAAATGATGGACCACAGTTATCACATGATTCGGATGAGCGAGTAACCTCTTGGGGTAAGACGATGCGAAAGTGGCGGATTGATGAATTGCCTCAATTCGTTAATGTGATCAAAGGAGACATGTCTTTAGTGGGACCTAGACCGGAGCGTGCATATTATCTTGACAAAATGGAACATGATATCCCACATGTGAAACAGTTATTAAAAGTCAGACCTGGAATCACATCTTGGGGTCAGGTTAAATATGGTTATGCCTCTAACCTGGAAGAAATGAAACAACGATTTCGATTTGATATGTTATATTTAGAAAATATGTCTATTGCATTAGATATAAAAATCTTGTTTTATACATTAATTGTATTATTTCAAGGCAAAGGAAAATAGAAATGAGAAAATTCGGTTTGATTGGTTATCCTTTGAGTCATTCATTTTCACCAGGATACTTTGCAGCGAAATTCGATGAAAATGGGATTGAAGATTGTGAATACAAAGCCTACGCTTTGGAGCGCATTGAGGATTATACAAAAATGGATAAGTCTGCGTTTATTGGTTTAAATGTGACGATTCCTTACAAAGAAAAAGTAATGCCATATTTAGATGAATTGTCCGAAGAAGCTTCAGAAATAGGAGCTGTCAATACCATTCATTTTGTCAATGATAAATCTTATGGTTACAATTCTGATGTCTATGGATTTAGCCAGTCATTGATCAATTGGATAGGGGAGGATTTACCCGATAAGGCATTAATCCTTGGTAGTGGTGGGGCATCAAAAGCTGTCATGTATGTGTGTAAAAAATTATGCATTGACGCGTCTATCGTGTCGAGAAAGAAGGGATATTTAAATTATAAAGACATCGATAAAAATATATTAGATTCTCATCACTTGATCGTGAATACAACACCACTTGGTATGAGTCCACAGATAGATGCTTTTCCTGATTTAGATTACGCTCTGATGGGTAAAGATCATTATTGTTATGATCTTGTCTACAATCCAGAAATCACAAGATTTATGCAAAAAGCAAACGAGCATGGAGCTCATGCAAAGAATGGCTATGAGATGCTTATTCTACAAGCGGAAAAGTCTTGGGAAATATGGAACAATATGTAAGTTTGTTTACATTTCTTTTTATAAATAATAAAATATGAAAACCTTGCTCCTTGTTTGCACACTTGCCATTTCACAATTAGCGTGCAATACTAGTAAAACAACATCTCAAGACACGACCTATCAATCTTTATTTAATGGCAAAAATTTGGATGGATGGATTACATATGGAACAGAAAAATGGTTTGTGGAAGACGGACTTCTGGTGTGTGAAAGCGGACCAGACAAAGGATATGGTTATTTGGGGACAGAGCAAACATTTAAAAACTTTGAACTTTTAGTAGATTTCAAGCAAGAAGCAAATGGCAATAGTGGGATTTTTATACGATCAAGTGTCGAAGGTACAAAGATCACTGGCTGGCAAGCAGAAGTTGCTCCTCCGGGACATAATACTGGTGGCATCTATGAATCTTATGGCAGAGGTTGGTTAATAAAACCTGATCCTGCTCTAGACAAACATCTCAAAATGGGAGAATGGAATACCATGCGAATTACAGCCTTAGACAATGTTGTCACGACCTACCTCAATGGTCAACAAATGATCCAAATAGATGACGAGAAAATTGGTGCTGCAAGTGGCCAAATTTGTTTGCAGATTCACGATGGTGGAGGAATCAAAGTAAGTTGGCGAAATCTGAAAATCAGATCCATCTAAACTTAGATCGTTATGGAGTGTTTACCAAAAGGAGAATGGCTTGACTGATTTATTACGTAGAAGTTTTGTCTGTTGTCGAGACGAAAAACGCAGAGAATGCAGGTATTCACGAGTATTTTCAACGATGAGAACAGATAAAAGATCACGTAAGAATCGGTCAAACTATTTTCATTTTGGTATATATTTGGAGGAGACTCAATATTAAATTAAGTGTTACCAGATTTTTCTAATACAGAAATTGCATTCAGTTCCAAATCTGATAAAGAACTGAAGGATACCTATCGTATGTTTAGGGTGATGAACAATCCGACATTAGTAAGATTAATGTCGTCTATGGGCCTGTTGGCTGTAAAACTCAGACTGCCCTTCCATGAAAAGATCATCAAAGACACCATGTTTGAAATTTTTTGTGGCGGCGTGTCTTTGCTGGATAGTCAACCCAGCATAGAATCATTAGGCAAGCATAGTGTTGAATCTGTATTGGATTACGGAGCAGAAGGTAAGAGCGATGACGATGAATTAGATCTTGTCAAAGAAGAAGTACTTAAAGGCATACGATTTGCCGCGTCCAATGAAGCTGTACCAGTAGTGAGTACAAAAATGACAGCGCTTGCCGCAAATGAGCTTTTAGAAAAAATGAATGCCGAAGCGTCATTAACAGCAGCAGAAGAAGTGTCAAAGCAAAAATTAATTTCTAGGCTTAACGAAATAGGGGCCCTTGCTGCCGAATTTAAAGTGCGAATTTTTATAGACGCCGAAGAAACCTGGATGCAGGATGCCATAGATGTCTTGGTGAGAGACATGATGAGAAAATTTAATAGAGAGACTGCAATCATCTACACAACCTATCAATTGTATTTGAAAGATGGGTTACAAAGAATGAAAGATGAATTCTCATTGTCTCAGAAAGAAGGGTTTATACTAGGAGCCAAAATCGTCAGAGGTGCTTACATGGTAAAAGAAAGAGAGTATGCAGAATTGCATAATACGATATCTCCAATTCACGATTCTAAAGAAGAGTGCGATGAGGATTACAATAAGGGTGTCCGCTTTTGTGTAGACAACCATCAACAAATGGCTTCATGCGTTGCCTCTCATAATTTAGATAGCAATTTGTTGCAAGCAAGATTAATAGAGGAACAGAACATTCCTAAAAATCATCCCCATCTCAATTTCTGTCAGTTGTTGGGCATGAGTGATTACATTACATACAATCTTGCTGCATCTGGTTATAATGTTGGGAAGTATATGGTCTACGGACCTGTCAGAGATGTTGTGCCGTATCTCATTCGCCGTGCACAAGAAAATACATCTATCACTGGTGAAATGAGTAGAGAACTGACCTTGATAAGAAAAGAAATGGAGCGGAGAGGGTTGTTATGATCTGAGCGTTAGAAACTCATTCATTGGGACGCAGGGAAACTCGTTTGTTTGAGCGCTGTGCTCTTCAAGTGTCTATCTGCTTTATGGTCGTTTCGCTTAGCTCGAACGGCTCACATCAAGTTTCAAAAGGACGACGACTCTATTACCAAATGTAAGCTGTACGATCCGTGATTCAGATACGCTAAATGAAAACGACTTGCATTTATTTTTCATTGACATGCAACTTCTAGAGTTCTAGTGCCGTCTTTCCAATGTTGTTAAACTTAAAAATATAAATGTATGAAACATTTGTCTATACCAAAAGTACACCTAAGTTTATTCGTTCTATTCTTAATGGCATACGCATCTATCTCTTATGGACAACAGACAATCCAAGCGCAAGACATTGTTGATGCATTAAAAGCTGGTCAAGATGTGAGTTATGAAAATGTCACTGTCACTGGAATTATGGATCTGACAGCCTATGCGGAGAAGGCAGCTACATTGCCCAAAAGAAAAGGCTATAATGGCAATGAGGTTGAGAACCACATTAAAGGAAATATACGGTTTAAGAATTGTCGATTTGATGATCACGTATATGCCTACTTTAACGATGATAATATTTCTCACACAAAGGGTAATTCCAAGTACACCTTCATCACAAATTTTAGAGGAGATGTCATTTTTGAGGATTGTGAGTTTGAAAAAAGAGCGTGGTTTAAATATAGCGACTTTAGTGAGAAAGCGGTTTTTACTGGTACAAGCTTCAATGGTAGTTCTACATTCAAATATGCGGAGTTTCCTGAATATGCAGACTTCGCAGGCACAACATTCGATGACGACAATACATTCAAGTATGCTAAATTTTGGGAGAGTGTGAGTTTTGCGGATTCTAAATTTAATGAAGATGCCATATTCAAATACACCAAATTCAAAGATGGCGTCACATTTAAAAATTCCATTTTTGATGAGGACTTAGATTTTAAGTACACAGAGATTCGTGGAGATTTTGTTGACGATAACATGCAAGTA
The DNA here is from genome assembly GCA_937997635.1 of uncultured Saprospiraceae bacterium. GTDB lineage: Bacteria > Bacteroidota > Bacteroidia > Chitinophagales > Saprospiraceae > CALFUK01. The sequence goes on from CALLFA010000164.1 coordinate 18,354, forward strand.
TCAGGAGAGGCCAACACAAAGTACATGAAGGTGAATGGCAAGAAATTTTCTCATTGGAATTAAGAATATTCTACGTTTAATCTATTGGCGATTCTAGGGATGGAGTCGCCAATTTTTTTTGCTGTTCTTCGTAGCTGGACTAAATCTCATTTAAGTAATATGGTAGCTTCGCCTCTGCTTAGGCAGGTAACTGATATTGTATATTTAATCGTTTTATATGCTTTCAATTTGTAGAGTTAATTCCCACTCAGCCGTCTTACCAGCTCCGCGCCCATGGTGTTCTTTGACAAATACACTTTCTCTTATCTGACCATTATTAATGTGTGTGGAACTGATTTTAATGTTTGTTGTACCGAGATCGTCATGAGATGGGTCCTCGTCAAGTGCGTTTAGTCGTATTGTTTCTCCTTGAGTTACAGTGAAGCTATCACCTCTGTAGTAATTCCTTCCGTTAGCCTCTATCCACACTGTCCATTCATTACCTACACTAGGATTATAAATTAAGTCAGCAGTAGTGAATGTAATTCTTGCTTGTGTGGCTTGTTGTAAATGAGTGATAGTTTTCTTTATTGGAGTAGGTTTGTGTCCTGTCCATATGGGATCTTTTGTGGTTGTTACGCTGATTGTATTGGATTTATTTTCAGTAGACAGAGGCGTATTCGCCATTAAGCAATAGCCTATGACTGATAATAAAAAGTATATCGAAATTGATTTAATTAATTTCATCATTTGTATTTTGTTTAAGCATAGATTTCCTATTTAGGTGCCATACCTATTGAAAAAAAATCATTTCTATTGTATTAATTTTAGAGCTCTATAAGAATGGCTGTAAAATTATCGTTCGCTGATTCTAGACATTGGTCTTCTATCGTTTTCCAAGCTTCATCTATTGGACCTTGGCATAGAAGATCTACCAACTCCTGTCCAGAAAATAATTCCATGACGCCGTCAGAACATAGGACGATCAATTGTCCAGGTTGCAGATCATCAAGTTCTGTTGTCTCTGGTTTTAAGGGAGACATGTCTTCTGTGATCTTAACGGCGTTTGTGATTCTGTTTCTTAATGGGTGATCATGCATTTCCTTGTCTGAGCTTAATATCCCTGCTGCCCGTAATTCCATTACCATTGAATGGTCCGTTGTCATCCACCAATCCTCCCTGGATTTGATGTGGTATAATCTAGAATCACCAATATGACTGACAATTGCTTTCCCGTGATCATTTATATAGAGAAGCACTAGCGTCGAGGCCATCCCACTTTGCTGTGCATTGCCTTTCAAGTACAAAGTCAACTCTAGATTGAGTGATGCAATAAGCTCATCAATTTCTTTTGCGCTTGTAATATTCTCATTTGTGGCAAATTTGTTAACTATGGATTCAATGACTAAGGCACTTGCTTTCTCTCCATAATCCCTACCACCAACACCATCACACACGATAAATAGCTTACCATTTGGATCGACGTAAAGGTCGTCTTCCTGGGTAGTGCGTTTTCCGATATGATGAAAGTGAGAAATTTTCATTTATGATCGCTTATACGTGATTACTGTTCTACCCAAACGGATTTCGTCGTTTTCTTCGAGATACATTTCATCTATGGCATGTAATTTATCGCCATTCAAAAAAGTACCTGCTTTACTGTCGTTATCACTTAATATGTGATGCACTCTTTTTTGATTATCTATAACTCCGTCAATGGTACAGTGTTGTCTGGACATCGCCGCGTCTGTACTATTGATTTGGAGATCTACTTGTTTAGTCGAACTTTTTCTGCCAACCACCATTTTTCCTTTATTGAGTATTAATTTTGCCGCTTGACCAAATTCATTTTCTTGTATTTCTAGAAATGATATGTTTGGTTTTGTGACATCACCAGTAATGACGGTTCGATCAATCTCCCTGCCAGCCTGACGTGGAACTTTAAAGGTTATGAGATTATCACAAGTTTTATTCTTACAAGCAAACTGGATCATCTTACCTCTAGTCTCTTGATTAACAGGTATTATAATTACCTGACCACAATTATTGCATTTGACTTTGGTTTTCACAACTTTATTCGATTTGTTGATTTACAGTTTGGACATTTCATTAAAGCAATTGGTTCATTATACTTGTAAGCGTGGTAGCTAAATCCTGAACTGCACTTACCACACTGCGCTTTTGAAGCGGCGATTTGTATGACTTGTGTACACTTTGGACACTTAAATACTGGCTTGTCTAATTTTCTCAATTGATCATTATCAATAAGCAATATAGCATTGCAAGACGAACATTTACATTTCATTCAATCTTACAGTTCAATTCCTTCAAAATCATACTCATCATCAACATCTGAGATAAGATTTTCATCATACTCAGTATGCTGCTTGCTATTGTCTATCATACCGTCCACTTCGTCCTCATTTAGTATGATAAATTCATCCATACGCAATTCTTCTTCAATTAGATCTATCTCATTGTCATCTAATTCATCGTCGAAATCTTTATCAACAATAAGAATGTCTAGGTCTTGGTCACTACCTATATTAAACGCTGCGGCATCTATAACGCCATCAGTATTTTGATCTACAATAACCGTATCGGCATAACCATCATTATTGTTATCAATAACTACTGCATCAATAACACCATCTTCATTTAGATCTTCAACGCCATATACTGGCTCAGCTTCAGGATAATTTGTGTTTGCGACATGCTCTCCAGCTTCTATTCCAGAATCAATAGTCTGCGCATGTACAACATCCAAATGTCCATCAGAATTTAAGTCAACTTTTTCTATATCCAACACACCATCACCATCTATATCAGACATGTACACATCTGCAAGGCCATCATTATTCAAATCATAAGATTGGCTAGCAAGTTGTGATTGTGGTACGAATTCATAAGTATTGTAATCACTATGGGATTCTAGATTAGCTGCGTAATCATTTAACTGATATGGGTCCATAGAGTCCCATTCTTCTTGTGTGTAGGTATTGTATGTTTGTCCTCTCCACTGGAAAAATCCACCTGGGCCGACTGATTCTCTCGCTGCTGCAAAAGCACCATCTTTACCGCCGAAGGCTAAAGCGTCATAATCTCCGTCAGCAAACTCTGCATCTGTCTCAATGACAAGTGTTTCTGTTTCCAGTGTCTCATGCTCAGTTGTACAGTTATCTACTAAGTCAGTTGATTCTTGTGAAATTGGGTGGATCTCATTTTTCGTGTCTTCGACGAGAGGTGATTTACCAAAGACGGAGTATAAGCCTACTCCAGAGAATAAAGCAGCTATGGATAAAGAACCATCTTTAATGTTTTGCTTTTGCTTTGCAGTTAGATTTGATAAAAGTAATTTTTGTTTCATTGTATTGTATTTAACTAAACGATAGCTCAAAACTATAGTCAATCAGATCAACTGTCAGCTTTAGTGTACGAATCAATATCTTTATTGTATGAATCATCATTGGAGTATTGCATTGCATTTGCCATTATTACAACTGGTCTTACCTTCCCAATAAGCATAGCCATGATTCAACATATGACTGCTGCACTTTGGACAAACTAATTTGTTTTCATAATCCAAGATGAGTTTGTCCATGGCTTCACTCTTTTTAACTGGAGACAGATTAAAGAGTCCAGAAATGATAGTAATCGCTGCTGCACTCATGATGAAAATGGGATAAATAATATTCGAGATATTGTCTTTACTAAGCACAAACACTATCACCAGTCCCAGACCTACAGCTAGCCGAGCATATAATGCCGTCTTTGGCTTGTCGATTATCTTATTTTTTTTGTCTTGAAATTCCTTGAATAATAAAAGCACTTCTTTGTACTCTTCTTTAAAGTCCGTTTTGTGGCTTTGGTAATATGTGCCGAAAGCCTCAAAGAGTTTCTGACCATCCACCTTATGGTCTCCAAGTGTAATCTGATCAGTTTCTTGTATTGCTTTTCTCCATATGCGTCTTTTATTGATATAGGTCCCATTAGAACTATCGTTGTCTTTAATGGCAATGGTACCATCTTCTAGTTTTTCTAAACTACAATGTTGACCACTTACCGAAGGGGCATTAATGACAAAATCCGAAGATTGATCGCTACCTATGATAAATGGTCTCATGCTTTCCCCAATAATTCTTTTTTGATTTTAATCGCCAGAGCTTGAGAAATGTCAACTGGTTCTTCACTACCATAAAACGTCAACGACGATTTACCTACTGCTTTCACATTTCGCAAATTAAAAATATAAGAGCGATGCATGCGTAAAATACGACTGTCTTGCTCTGTCAAGTGCATATACTGATTCAGCTGCTTGGTAATAAAATGTGGCTTAGCTTTTTTTGTATGTATGGACGTATAATTACCACTCGCTTTTAAGTATTGTAATTCTCGTAAAGGGATGGTCACTAAACCTTCAGAGGTTTTAATGGAAAAGTGATCTGCACTGCCAGCAATATTTCTAACATATTTCTGATAAGCTGTTTTCAATTTTAAACCAGTCATAGGATATTCCAAAAAATGAAAAGCATCTAATTTCCAGGCGTCTAGGGCAAACTTAGCAGACGAGCAAAGACAAATCTTAATCTGAGGACATTGATTGTTGATGGTTTGGATAAATACCCGGTCACGTTGTTTCAGTTGACTTGTGATATAGAAGAGGATGGCAGATAATTCTTGCTTCAATTGCCGTTGTAGCGTTTGTTTTTTATCTGCAAAATGTAAGGTATACGGTCTGTGCTGGCTAAACCGTATTTTCTGAACAGTCTCTTTCAGATTTTCATTTTCTTTATAGAATATGAGGGTATCCATCCTTTAAAATTTAACACTTAATCCAAATCCATGTGAATTAAGGCCGATATTTATTTGTTCAATAAAACCAAATGATAAATCATCTGAATCTAGAATCTGCTTGGCTCTATTCCTCTTTTTGTAAACTGAAATAGATTCTACATAATCAAACCCAATAAGAAAAGTGCTAAACACAAACATACCAACTGCATTGTCTCTTTTGTCATTTAATAAAAAATATGTTCCAGACCCAACAGAGGAATAGATTAAAATTGGCAATATGTAATATTTTGGTTTATTTTTATTTTCACTAAGAATAAGAGAAGAAAACCCAGGGACCAATAATCTAGTTGCTGAAACTTTTTGAGGTTCTGGGCAACCATTAAATTCATTTAAACCAACAGTGTTTGGACATTTATCATCTTTGTTTATTATTCCATCTAAATCAAAATCAGATAGTTCAAATTCTCTAATCATGGCGTTTTTACTCATAACTGCTCTGGAATCAGCCATAACTTGAATTGGATCTCCTATTATTTTTTCTTTTTTATAGCTATTTCTAACTGAAACTATCTTTACTTTCCAGTGGTGCTCTTCTTCGTAAATTCTGAAAATCGCTGTTTTTTGATTAATCGCTGTGAGGTATTTTCCTTTGTTATTTAAAGCTAGTGATTTTTCAATCAATATTGTCCTCACATAGGGATAGGCTTTAGAAGATTCTATATAATAGCCTTTTGTAAAACTTTCATGAAAAACATCTACCTCAAATCTTAATTCTTGTAGATTTAATTTTCTTTTCACATTCGCTAATGAGTCAATAGAATAAGGTTCAGATGCGAGTTTTTCATTTAACGAAAATTGAAATGTTGACTTACTATCTTCGAGGTAAGTCATATTTTTTGCTACATTAATAATTCTATTATGATATTCTCGACTTGCTGAAGACCCTAAGCTCAAATTAAGAAGCTCATAAAAAGTATTTAGTTCTCTGCTAATTACTAAGCCAATATCCTCATCAAGTTCTGGTTCTTCTTGACTAATGACGTTTACAGATATCTGACAAAATACTAGCGTTAAAATAAGTAATTTATTCACGGGCAATCAATTTGTCTATGAATATAATGGACATTTTACCATCCTGTGATTTCTCAATTGTATCAATAGTAATTGATTTTAATAATATACCTTCAGTTAGGTATTGTTTTATTGGCTTATAAATATTTATTACATCACCTTTTTCTGATTTCATAAAATATACTATCCTTTTGGAATCAATAAAATTGATTTTGTCAAGTATCTGATTAACAGCTGATTCTGTATCTTCTAGTGAATTATTTGGAAGTAGTAGTGTACTATTGATGCTGTTTTTGATTGTTGATAAATTTTCATTGTTATTTGTTTCTTTATTAGCTCTTAAGTTTAAAATGGCTTTTTGAGCCTCGTTTAGGAATTTCCCATCTGGGTAATTCTCAATATATTTTCCATAGGACTCTTCGGAATTAATTCTCGAAGCAGCCAACCATTCAGATTCTTCTATTTCAATTAATAGTGATTTTGCTTTTTCAATTTTGTCACTCAAAGGATACAGTTCTATAAACTTTTCGATATCTGTTCTGGAATTTTTATCCACGTTTTGCCAATCTCTTTTTTCATAAAGATCATTAAGCATCATTTTAACCTCAGTATTGAATTTGCTATCTGGGTACTTAGAATTGAATTTTATTAAGGCATCTATTGTGTTAATCTTTTTTACTGCTAGCCATTCTGATTCTTCAATTAATTCTAATTTGTCATTAGCCAAAGATTGATAGGGACTGCTTGGATACTTGCTTAAAAATTCTTGAATATTTTCTCTTGTTGGGTTTTTAATGATCAACGCCCAATCACGCTCTTGTTGTAATTTGTTTAATGCGCTAATTGCCTTTTGGGTATGCTGCCCAGTTGAATGATCATTTATATAATCAGTGTAACCCTGTATAGTGTTTTGAGCCTGAGCACTTTCCCATGATTGCTTTTCTTTTAGTTCTTCAATAAGCAACAATGCTTCTTCCTTGTTTTCGCTAGTTGGGAATTCAGAAATAAATTTTTCTAGCATGGATATGGATAAACTTTCTCTTGCTTGATTAAATGCATCTGATTCATTTTCAAACCGTTGATTACTGATTAGGCCTTCTATGATGTTCTTTGCATCATCTGCTTCAGGGGTGCCTTCATATGTTAATATAAACCTTTCTAACTCTGATACAGTTGGCTTTTTCAAAAGTCGAGTGTATTCTTCTTGACGAATGGTAGTCTCTAAACTTAGGAGTCTTTGGTTTATTTGTTCAATGAGCGGTGAATCAGAATGGGTGACAAGAAGTTCTTTTAATTGTGTGTAGTCAGCTAGATTGACGTCCTCTATGGTTAAGGTTTTTATTGGAGAAATAGTCGCTCCAGAATCGTCTTCAATTATACTAGTTATTTGTGCGGCTGTATCTCTTTTAAATGTATTATTTAGATACATTATTCCTACACCAAATGGTAAGAACAGCAATAACAAAAGATATCTTTTCCAGGCATACTCTTTTTCTTGGCTTTCTGAAACGGTCTTTTTTGCTTCAACCAATCTTTGTCTTTTGGCTTCTTCCTTTGCTTTTCGTTTCTCTAATTTTAACGCATCAGCTTTTTCTTTGGCTATTCGTTTTTGCTCTTGTTTTAATTTTCGCTCATGTTCTTTATTTAATTTTGCTTCAAGTTTTCGCTCCTCATCTTTAAGGCGTTTGGCTTCTTTCTTTGCTTTTCGTTTCGCTTCTTGTTGAGCTTTGGCTTCAGCCTCAGCCTTTAATTTAGCTTCTTGTTTGGCTTTGGCTTCAGCTTTTTGTCGAGCTTCATCTTCAGCCTTTCGCTTAGCTTCTGTTTCTGCTTTTCGCCTTGCTTCTTGTTCCGCTTTTTGTCTAGCTTCTTTCTCAGCTTTGGCTTTAGCCTCTATTTCTGCTTTTTGTCGAACTTCTTCTTTGGCTTTAGCTTCTGCTTCTGCTTTAAGTTTAGCTTCCTGTTCTGCCTTAGCTTTTGCTTCTGCTTCTTGTTTAGCTATCTTTTGTTGTTGTTGCTCATAGATTAAAGCACTTTGACTTTTTGTAATAAGTGTATCTTCTTGATGAACGACAGTGCTTATTGGATTTAGAATACTAGCAGGAACAATGATCGTTGTCTCGTCAGTAATTGTCTGTGCTTCTTGAACTTGATTTAACAAATCATGCGCTGAGCTTACACGGTCTGAAGGATTTTTCACCAAACATTGTTTGACGATTTCACCAAAAGGAGACATAATGGTATTTACCTTATCTGGGACAGGGGCGTTTACAATATTTTGATAGGTTTTACGCCTTTTTGTTTCTGGGCTTCCCTCAGAATCATTTGGACTAAAGGGACGTTCACCAGTAAAAACCTCATAGATGATGACACCTATGGACCATAAGTCAGTATTGTACTTTAGTTTATTACCAATTAGCTGTTCTGGAGATGAATATCCTAGTGTGCCTCCACCAAAACTATTGGATATGCTAGAGTGCTCTTCGCTGTCTACGAATTTACTCAACCCAAAATCTGCAATTTTTGCCGTGAAGTCTTCTTTGTACTTCGAAATCAAGATGTTGCTTGGTTTCAAATCCCGATGCAATACCTTATTGTCATGGAGATAAGCAATACCACTGAGTAATCCTGTAGCTAAAGTTACTTTGTGCCTTTGACTGAGTTCTTTTTGTTTGAGTAACTGTTTAAGATTGCCGACTTCATAATACTGCATAATGGCAAAATCAACCAAACCCAATGGCGTTTGCATTTGATGTACCGTCTCATAATTAGCAATATTCTTATGGTCAGGCAATTCAATTGTGGCAGCGACTTCAGAAATCAATGAAAACTCTTTGTCTTCTATATACTTGACTTGAGCCATTTTGATAGCAACATACCGATCCAACACTCGATCGTAGGCACGAAAGACCGTTCCGAAGGCTCCACCCCCGATTCTGTCTTCTGATGTATTGTATTCATATCGCTCTACGAATTCTTGTTGCGTCATTTCGTTATGCTCATTTCATAGCAATCAAAGGGAAGTGAGTTCTTGTAATGTAATGATAAACACTGCTCATGTAAAGTATCCTTAGGATTGTATGAACCTTAGGAAAAGCTGTATGAGTTATGTCCAATCAATTTCTAAAGTAATATATGAAGATAATTATGGAAAGTAATATAAATGTGTAGGTTATGTAAATCTGTCTGTCGACGAGGTAACTAATTGATTTGTAGTATTAAAATTATGAATTATGTTATCACACATGGACATTTTCAAATTTCAAGAGTCGTTTCCTTCATACCTCCCTACACGCCCCATTGAATATACTTCGCGATATTTAGTATTGATTCGAAACTTATTTACTTTGCAGTCGTTATCGAAAATATATGATTGATCTGAACAAAGTCGTTTCTTCCCTACAAACTGTGATTGATCCGAACAGTAATTTGGATCTCGTCAAAGCTAAGTTGATTTCACAGTTAAAAACAGAGGGGAACAATGTCTTCTTCGAACTTGATGTCACTAATATTGGTGGTGATCTCAGACAGCAGGTATTCATGTCTGCTCAGACGGCAATTAAAGAAACCATTCCAGGTGCAGAAGTCCATATTCATATGAAATCTGCAGGACCAAATGCACCAGCTGCAAATACAGTTTTACCACAAGTCAAAAACATCATTGCAGTTGCCTCTGGTAAAGGGGGTGTTGGAAAATCAACCGTTTCAGTTAACACAGCCTTAGCATTAGTACAGAAAGGATATAAAGTAGGTATAATCGATGCTGACTTATACGGACCTTCCATTCCTACCATGTTGAATATTCAAGGAGAACGGCCGAAGATTCAAGAAGTGTATGGTAAACATAAGATCATACCTGTAGAAGCATTTGGCTTATATGCCATTTCTATTGGTTTGATCATCGAGCCAGAAAAGGCAGTTGTATTGAGAGGACCAAGGCTGAGTGGTGTCATTAAGCAATTTATCAATGATTGTGTATGGCCAGAATTGGATTACCTCATCATTGACCTGCCTCCTGGAACTGGCGATATACAATTAACGTTGGTACAGACAGTTCCAGTGACAGGAGTCGTGATGGTAACGACACCACAAAAAGTGGCAGTTATAGATGCGGTCAAGGCAATGAATATGTTTTTACTATCAAACATTAATGTCCCTATTTTAGGAATTATAGAGAATATGTCTTGGTTTATTCCAGAAGATGCACCAGATAAGCAGTACAAAATTTTTGGTGAAGGTGGAGGACAAGAACTAGCGAATATGAATAAGTCAGTATTATTGGGCCAAGTCCCTATGATTCAAGCCATACGCGAAGGCGGAGATACTGGAAAACCGCAAGTTTTAGTTGAAGGAAGCCATGTTAAATCAAGTTTTTCTTCAATTGCAGATGAGTTAATTGTCCAAGTTGAGAAAAGAAACCAAAACAATAGTCCGACGCAAATCGTCAATGTATCTAAATAGTATCAATTAAATATGTAATTTTACACTATGACTGCTACACAAAAAGAGTTATTGGTTCAAAAAGTAGATAAAGCTCTTGACGGCCTTCGACCGCATTTAGAAGTGGACGGAGGTAACATCGAAATCGTGGAATTGACCGATGATCTAGTTTTAAAAATCAAATGGTTAGGCAACTGCGAAATGTGTACCATGTCGACAATGACGCTCAAAGCAGGCGTAGAGCAAGCTGTCAAACAACACGTACCAGAAATTACAGCGGTAGAACCTGTCAATGGCATTGGATGACTCGCGAGCAACTAGTCCAGCAAATTAGGGATAAAGAATCATTTTTATGTGTTGGCTTAGATTCTGATCTTAGTCGAATTCCTCAACATTTAATGTCAGCACAGGATCCTGTCTTTGAATTTAATAAAGCAATCATTGATGCAACGAAGGACCATTGCGTCGCTTACAAACCCAATATAGCTTTCTATGAATCTTTAGGCTCTAAAGGATGGGATTCATTAGGTAAAACAATTGACTACATACCAGATACCCACTTTACCATTGCAGATGCCAAGCGTGGAGACATAGGCAATACGTCCAGGCAATATGCTAAAACATTTTTCGAAACATTTGCCTTTGATAGCATTACTGTAGCTCCATATATGGGTATTGATTCTGTGAGCCCATTCTTGGAATATGACAATAAATGGGTCATACTATTGGCATTGACTTCAAATAAAGGCAGTGAGGACTTCCAACATCATGGAGCAGAGCCGTTGTTTGAACAAGTCATTATAAAAAGTCAAGAGTGGGGTGACCCGTCTAACCTGATGTATGTTGTAGGTGCGACTCACCCAGAATCATTTGCTCGCATTCGAGAATTAGCACCCGAACATTTTTACTTGGTTCCAGGAGTTGGTGCTCAAGGTGGTAGTGTTTCAACTGTGTGTAAGTATGGTAAAAATGAGGATTTAGGGATGCTGATAAATTCCTCCAGAGGCATCATTTTTTCTTCAACGGGAGAGGACTTTGCAGTAGAAGCTAAAAAGAGTGCTAAGCGATTACATGACCAAATGAGGGAGCAATTTTAGAAGACATAGCTATACATGTAGTTGATTTGTAGGATTTTGTAAACATTTTGTCATCAATGTTACTTTTGTTGATAATTTAATTCAACTTAATTTTACCAAAAGCCATTCTTCCGATTAAACTTATATCATTCTTCACCCGAATGATTGTACTAAGAAGCAATTTTTAGTACCCCTAAACTTGGAGCTCGACACTGTCGAGCTCTTTTTGTTTCAAGAACAATTTGATGATTTATTCAGATACATTTCACTATCTATACCCAACGGATTTGAGTATGAGCTATTAACTATGAGGCCATTTTTTCAAGATCAAGGGGTAAAACGTAGGAATAGTGGTGCTATCAAGAGGCTTTGCAACGCAGATTTTGATAAAATAGGCAGTAGTAAATGGGGCATATTCAAGTGCGCTGGGTATATATCAGCTTAAATCTTATTTTTAAACCTTATGAAAGTTGTCATCCTCTTCTTAGTTGCAGTATGTGGTCTAACCGTAGATGCTTGTAAAAGTAAATCTATAGAACAAAAAAGTTCTGCAAGTGAAAACGTTAAAATAAAGGGCGTAAACTATAATATTCATAACATAGACAGAACGCTTATATTGGCGAGAGAATTAGTAGAAGTATCTGGCTTAGCGTATGACACTAAAAACGATAATCTCCTTGCGGTAAATGACGAATTAGGCTACTTATATGAGTTGGATACCACAACAGGAGAAATTCTCAATAAAAAGAAATTTGCTGATATCGGGGACTACGAAGGCCTTGCACTTATCGATGATGAAGTTGTCATCGCGAGATCCAATGGTAAATTATTTTTCTACGATTCAGCAACGAGTAGTAATAGCACTATCATACGTACGAGATTAGGTACAACTAATAATGTGGAAGGAATAACAGCACTGCCAGATGGAAACATACTGCTGATAGCCTGTAAAGCTTCACCTCGAATTCCAGGAAAATATGAAGAGACCAAAGGGAAATTAATTTGTGCGTTGCATCTTGATGACAAAGTATTAGATGAAAAGCCTTACCTCTTGATCAAGGATAAAGATTTAAAGTCAACAGTGAAATCAATTTATGGTAATCTCAACCTTACGGAAAATCAGCTTAAACATTTGGAATCCAGAGTCGAGAGCTTTTCTCCATCAGGACTGACCATTCATCCAATAACAGGAGAATTGTATATACTTTCTGCAAAAGGAAGCACATTGATTGTGGTATCTCAAGACAAACGTATAAGACACATTCATTTTTTAGATACAGATTTTCATGTTCAACCTGAAGGTATTTGTTTTGCGCCCAATGGCGATATGTACATTGCCAATGAAGGACAGCATGGTTCTGCCAAAATCCATGTTTATAATTATCAACATTAAATTATCATCTAAGTGTACCACATGAAAAAATTAACTACCTATTTGTGCTTTTTCATTTTTAGTCTACAGTTAACTGCACAGCAAACCACCTATTATCCTGGTTTAAACAATTGGGAGAAAAAATCATGTAGCGATGTTTCAATAAATTGTGACAGTTTAACACTTGCTATTGATTTTGCGATCGCAAATGAATCTAAAAATCCCAAAGATTTAGAAAAAGCTCATTATCTGGGATTTGGCAGAGAACCATTTGGTGATGCTGTAGGACCACATAAAACAAGGGGAGAGTCCACTGGGCTGATTGTGAAAGATGGCTATGTCATTGCAGAGTGGGGTGATCCCGCTAGAGTCGATATGACATTTAGTGTGACAAAAACATTTCTGTCTTCTGTTGTAGGTGTCGCATATGACAAAGGCATGATCGCTGACGTACATGATGAAGTACATCCATATATGGCGCCAGTAAGTTTTTATCATACCTTACCAGTCAATAATAAAGCGGATGACTTTGGCGCGAATGAAGTGTATGAACCATTTGCCTCAGCACACAACTCTAAAATTACGTGGGATGATCTGTTGAGACAAACCAGTGATTGGGAAGGCACACTTTGGGGAAAGCCTGACTGGGCAGACAGACCAAATAAAGAACCAAGCACATGGTTAGGGAGGGAAAGACACGATCCAGGCACTGTATATAAATACAATGATGTCAGAGTGAATGTCCTCGCATTGGCAGCGACCAACATTTGGAGAAAACCATTGCCACAAGTGTTAAAGACTTACATTATGGATCCTATTGGTGCATCAGCCAGTTGGCGATGGCATGGCTATAACAATTCATGGATTCTGATGGATGGTGTACCAGTACAAGTTGTCAGTGGAGGAGGCCACTGGGGTGGTGGCATGTACATTAATGCTTATGACCAGGCAAGACTTGGATTGCTTACTCTGAATAGGGGAGTTTGGAATGGAGAGCGATTGTTGTCTGAAGAATGGGTGGAGATGGCTTTAACGCCAGGGGTAAGAAAAACCTACGGTTTCATGAATTGGTTTTTAAACACAGATAAAGAGTTAATGGCATCAGCACCAGAAAATTCTTTTGCGCATTTGGGTGCAGGTACCAATATGGTCTATTGTGATCCCGACAATAAGCTAATTGTAGTTGCAAGATGGATTGATCGAAATGCGATGAATGATTTTATCGGTAAAGTCTTAGCTGCCCTTCCAGAATAATGCGTATTTATATTATTATCACTTTATTGTATGTCACGTCTGGCGATTTGATGAGTCAGACAGATTCTCTTTTATGTCTTTTTCCTAAAGCAGGTATTATGAATGATCAAGCAAAAAATGTCTTCGGCGAACCACTCATGTCTTGTTGCCTTGACCCAGTTACGGGGTTTTATAGGACTGGACAATGTCTCACAGGAGCAGAAGATTATGGGACGCACATTGTCTGTGCTCGTATGACAGATAAGTTTTTACACTATAGTAAAAGCAGAGGAAACGATTTGATCACACCGAGACCAGAATTTAATTTTCCTGGATTGAAAGCTGGTGATCATTGGTGTTTGTGTATTTCTCGATGGATAGAAGCATATAAAGCTGATGTTGCACCGCCCATTAATTTACAAGCTACGCATAGTAAGGCGTTGGAGTATGTGTCAATTGATGTATTGGAATTGTATTCTATAGCTAGGGCTAATTAGCTGTTAGCTTACTAGCTCTAAATTCTGTTTATGATATGCAGCGCAACTGCGTTGGCTGTATGCTGTCATGATCTATTAATATATGTTGGGATTGTTTTTATGTTATTACCATCTTTTCGTTTAACAGTTCAACTTTGAAATTAACTTTTGCATTTAGTGCTTTGAATACTTTTAGAATTGTATCTAATCTTGCGTTAGATATGCTATTCTCTATCTTAGAGATTTGTGCTTTCTGTACACCGACAAGTTCACCTAATTGAGATTGTGTTAGATTTCTTTTGAGTCGAGCTTCTTTTATTGCATAACCAATTAATTCAGCCTTTAATTCTGAATCAAATGCATCCCTTTCAGAAGTCCCTTGTTTGCCAATATAATCATCAGTTAACTCATCTAACGTATAAGATTTCATGCTATTGATTTTTGAATTTTACATATTCTTTTCTTATCCTATCAGCTCTATCAATATCTGATTTAGGAATTTTATCGGTTGTTTTATAAATTCCGTGAGTTGCAGCAACTATTGTGTTTTTATTATCCGATTTATCCCAAAATGCAAATATTCTGATATACTTTTTTTTGTATAAAGTTCTAAACTCCCAAATTTCACCTCGAAGTGGTTTGAATAGATTTTTATCATTAATTGATTTAGTTTTCCATACGTTGCACATTACTTTTTTACGAGTTTTTCTATCTAAACCGTCCAAGAATTGTTTGGCCTCTTCAAGTGCAATGAAGCTAAACCTATCTTTCATTTAGCTAATATAAGAGTTTCTTTAATTGGAAACAAGTTGTTCTCGGATTTTCCTTGCGTATGACAGAAAATGGTAGCGGACCTACTGTGTGCGCTGGATTTGTGTTTGGCTATATGAAGGTTCTGACCTAGTGATATGTGTGGTATGTCATTTTCCAAAGTGTCTTTTTAAGTCCATGCCTTCATGTAAAATCCTTCCAATTTCGACATCCCATCTTCAAGATTCTATAAATTATATTGTGTTTGTTTATGTTCCAACTTCTTAAAGTTTTATGCAACGTCCTCAGCTACTAATTTTATTAGACACTCGCTCTATCCCTGCTGATGGAATCAAACGCTTCGGCGCCCGCTCCAGCACTTTCTCAAACATTTCTTTTGATTCTTTTAAGCGGCCATTATTTTCTAACCATTCAGCATACATCTCGTACGAGGGCTTGACGATGTCTGGCGGTCCATACATGTAACTTGTTTGTTCCTCCAGTTTGGTTGCCTCAGCCATTAAATTTTCAGCTTTTGCATGATCATTTACTTTTATTGCCAACAAAGCTTCTAATTCTTTCTTCATCACCACTGTTCTGTCAAGTTGTGTCTGTGTTGGTCGTCTTCTTGAATAGCTGCCACTGCACATTGGTGACTCACCAGCCATCACTTTTTTCTGTGTATCGATAATAGCTTCATCCAAGGAAGCCAACAATGCAGTAAACTTGTTGTCATCGCCCACATGTAAGGCATGTCTAGCCTGCAGGTAAGTATGTGCTCCTTCTATCTGGATTGATAGATCAGAATAATCAATGGTATCATGAAGTAATGGATCATCCCAATCTTCGGTTTCTGTAAAATAGGCTGCTTTCATCATAACAGCGTGCGATATTGCTCTTGGTGTAGGATTGTCGTAACAATAGCCTTGCATATCAGCGACTAGCTGCTTGGCTTTAGTGAATTTCCCTTGTTGGAGATAGCCATACATCAACCATTTTAGTGAATGATAATCGTAATCTTTACCTTCTAATTTTTTTCTTTTGATTCTCTTTACACTAGCGTCAAATGCTGCATGATTGGATTTGATGACTTCATCCCACATGCCCATAGCGACATAAATATGAGAGGGCATATGGAGCGCATGATTGGCTTCAGGTGCTACTTTGGCATAGCTATTGGCAGCTTCTAAGGCTAGATGAGCGTGTCCAGGGTCGTCATAGCTGTGTATCAAATAATGTAATGCTCCCGGATGATTGGGGTTTTCTTCAATCACACTTTGTGCAATTTTTGCAGCCATCCCATAAGTATCATAATCGCGTTTTCCTTTTACTGAACCCAGAAGTGACAGTGCATAAAAAGCAGAAATCTCTTGATTGTTGGCATACTTATTATGCAGCTTTTTCATAAATTCTGAATACGCAATATCTCTTTCTTTTTTTGTCCCTTCTCCATACAGAACCTGAATAGCTGCATACAAATCCTTTTCGATATCAGTCTTGAATTTCTCATTTCGTTCTTCATCTGTCTCTCCTAATTTTGCCAAAATCTCTTTTGCTGTTTCGTATTCTTGCTCTCTCCACAGCGGATGATTCTCGGTCATCGCTTCTCCCCAATATGCCATTCCAAATGATGGATCTGCTGCTTGCGCTTCACGGAATTTTTCTGCCGCATCTTCAAATTCGAAGCTGTGTAAAAACATTAAACCTTCTTCAAATAGTGGGACTGCTTCTTCGTTGCCAGAAACGTCAATATGAATTTCACCAAGTTTGCTATTAGAGTCTTGAGTTTTTTCTTGGCATGACATCATCAAGAATATTGATGCGAGAATCAGTATACCAAAAAGAGGATGTTTTGGCTGATTTATTACGTAGAAGTTTTGTCTGTTGTCAAGACGAAAAACGCAGTGAATGCAGGTATTCAGGATTATTTTCAACGATGAGAACAGATAAAAGATCAAGTAAGAAACGGTCAAACTATTTTCATTTTGGTATAAGTGCTTCATTAATGTTTATTTTCTATTCGTAATAAAGTTACAAAACTCCGTATTAAATTATTGTTCTGATGTAATCTGAATTAGCGATAGAGTTGAATCGCAGCGTGTGAACTAGACACCTATTTGTCCATTGCCTTTCTGTTTTTAATTAAAACCTTTCAAGACATTCCTGCTAAAAAATCAGATTAGAGTCATATCTTAAAAGTTATGAATCGATTGTTACTAGCCATTATTGTGTTGTCATTATGTTACTGTACTCCAGAAAAGGGACAAGAAAAAACTCCAGAAAGGGTCGTTGAGATGAATCCAGATTGGCCAAATTTAAATCGTTTTGCTGAAGCCAATGCGTCTGTTGATATGAATAATATTCCTGCTGATAGGGTAGTCTTCATGGGCAATTCTATTACTGAAGGATGGTTGAATCAGAAGGAGAGTTTTTTCTATACAAAACCGTACATCAATCGAGGGATTAGTGGACAGACTACGCCTCAAATGCTCATTCGATTTAATCAAGACGTCATAGATTTAAAACCAGCTGCAGTCGTTATTCTTGCTGGAATCAATGATATCGCTGGAAATACGGGACCATCGACAATCGAAATGATTGCTGATAATATTGAGTCAATGGCACATCTTGCAAATGCAAATGGCATTAAGGTGATTATATCTTCTGTGTTGCCAGCAGATGATTTTCCATGGCGTCCAGGCTTAGAACCTGCACCAAAGGTAAAAGCACTAAATACATTGCTTTCAAGTTTTGCTTTAGATCACGGATTTGCTTATTTGAATTATTATGATTCAATGTCTACAAGCGATGGTGCTATGATTGATCATTTAACTAATGACGGTGTCCATGTGACACCCGAAGGGTATGTCCTTATGCAGACACTAGCACAATCAGCTATAGATCGTGTGTTGAAAGAATGATCGCTACATCGATTAATTACAAGGCGCAATATATGCATGGAATACTGCCCCTGCTTTGACTTCAAAACCAGGTATTAAATCTATATCTTGGCCAGCATGATAGTCAATATCTCCAATAAAGATTCTTCCATTTGTTGTAATATTAATATTTGCTGATCTATCTGAGGAGATTATAGAATTACCATTTTCTATAACGTAATCTTGACATCCTTCGCAACCATCTGGGATTCCATTGTTATTCACATCAACATTATCATCAGAGCCAGGACATTGATCCAATGGGTCACACACATTGTCGTTATCTAAGTCAGAAAATGCACCTCCTGAACAATTACAGTTGGCGTCCCAAGTACTGCCAACAAAGCAAATAATGCCGTCATCACATGGTGTCCCAATCAGATTATCGTCAAAATTTGGACATTGATCTATAGCATTGCAAACGCCATCTCCATCAGAATCTCCTGCTGCAGTTCCTACACAATCACAAGTATTGGTATATAGATCATTGGTCGTACATGGATCATTGTCGTCACATGCGGTACCGATCAGATTGTCATCAAAATTTGGACATACATCTATAGCATTGCAAAGGCCATCTCCATCAGAATCTCCAACTACAGTTCCTACACAATCACATGTATTCGTATATAGATCATTGGTTGTACATGGATCATTGTCATCACATGTGGTACCAATCAGAGTATCATCAAAATTTGGACACTGATCTATTGTGTCACATATACTGTCATTATCAGCATCACCAACAACAGTTCCTTCACAGGCACAATTAGAAGTGTAGACATCACCAGTAGTACATGGATCGTTATCATCGCATGATTGACCGATTAAGTTGTTATCAAAATTAGGACATTGGTCTATGATATCGCAATCACCATCATTGTCGGTATCAACAATTGCAACAGGTGTAAATACTTGAAGCTCTCTTAGATTCATGAAATTCCCGCCATCATTGTTACCTGATTTCTGAATTCGAACATATCTTCCGGATGCATTAGGATTAACTGTTATGATAGCTGAGCCAGTTTCATCCCCTAGTTGGTGGGTATAATCTGAATTATTGAGTGATTGAGTTAAGTCAGTATTTGCAGGGAACGGTGTATCTGCTACCATGATGTAGACATTATTGATACGACTAGAACAACAATTGATCCTATTCCAAAGTACAACACTTGAGATCAGCATATCACTACCCAAATCTATTTCGAACCATTCATTAGGGGAACTTCCACCCGTATGTGCCAATTGAGAATTTCCAATAAATACTAGATCATCATTCAAGTTAGAAGCTACAAGAGAACCGAATTGCGAACTCATAGATGCAGTTCCAGCTAAGGCAACATTCTCAACGGCTTCACAATTGCAATTTGTTGTATAAATAGACGTGGGTGTACAAGGGTCACCATCATCGCAAGCTGTTCCGATTAAATCATTATCGAGAGCAGGACAGGAGTCTATGCAATCAACAATGCCGTCGTTATCTGTATCAGCAAAGTCGTTTGCCGCTTTTGGTGTTCGGTTGCTTTG
>CALLFA010000165.1 GCA_937997635.1 uncultured Saprospiraceae bacterium
GTACCAGGATTCAAGAAATTTTCTAATGATGTGTTTAACTCACCTAATCCTGAGATAGCAATCTGATCACTGATTGGCTTTCCTGCCAATGAAGATATGTTAAGGATATCCACAGTACCGTTATCAAATAAACCGTCGCCATCTACATCTCTATCTGCCTCACTTCTGTCTATATCTTGCCAGCTCTTAGTCAGTACACCTTTATTTCTCCAAAAGAAATCCTCTTTGATGTTGTTTGCAAATGCAGTCAAACCTAAATTCAAAGAAGATGATGATGCGTCAGGATTAGGATTAGAAATCCAGTTGCTAGAACGGTTAAAATCGAATCCTACAAGCCCTGAATAACCTGTGAGCCATCCTGCATCTTTTTCAATTTGCGCAGCCAATGCATCTGCCTCACCTTGTAATGCCGCAAGTGCTTCTTCTGCCGCTGCAATTTCTGCCTGTTTGTCTTTTAATTCTGCATCTAATGTCTGCGCTTGTACTGATAATACAGCAACAAAACACAAGAATAATAGAGTAATCTTTTTCATATTCAAATTATTTGTCAATGTTATTTTAGTTTATCAATTATCAAATTTGTTATTTTATTTAATCGTGTATGGTTAACTTATTACCCAATACATGACTCAATGGATATACTATTCGACGGTCATTTGATCGAATAGTAACCGTTGTGTTGTCAATTTCTATAATTTCTCCTGAAACATCATCTACACTTATTCTGTCTCCCACAGATAATCTTCCTTTATTGTAAAATGATGAAATAATATTCTT
Source organism: uncultured Saprospiraceae bacterium (assembly GCA_937997635.1). GTDB lineage: Bacteria > Bacteroidota > Bacteroidia > Chitinophagales > Saprospiraceae > CALFUK01. The sequence continues at coordinate 778 of CALLFA010000165.1, forward strand.
TAATAAGTCTTTTGAAGCCAACCCATAACCGATGGCGAATGCGAAAACAACACCTCCAATTAATATGGATAAATTGGTTTCTAAGAAATTTGTCTCGATCGCAGCTTGTCTAAGCGCACTCACAAATACTGTAATGAGTATAAAGTAAAACACAAAACTTGCAATCATATTAGCAGATGGAATACCTAAAGACTTAAGTGCGGTAAGTACAATGTTTTTCAATATTTCTGCAACGAGTAATCCTAATATTAGCATGATGATTGCCACTATCAGATTAGGAATAAAATTGATGATATCTTTAACCAGATCTGAAATCGCTGGCATACCAAGAGCCTCTGCACTTGCGATCATAAAGAACAACACCATGATATAGTAGACAAATTTGGAGATGATCTTACTGATCTTAATTTTGATGTTGGATTTTTCGACAATATCAATTTCAGTCAACTTATCTCCTAGTTTATCTACCTGTACTTTTTCCAGTAATCTTCTGATTATTCCTGCAATAATCTTAGCTATTATAATTCCAATAATCAAAATCACTATAGCTGTGAGTACTCTAGGTACTGCATCAATGAACTGTTTTAATAGGTCACCTGTTAATCCGTCTGGCATGTAAAAAGATTTACTTTATATATGTAGTTAAATGGAATAAATTAAAAGTAGTTGAAAGGGTTAGTTTGAATGTGTTTTAATGTATCAGTGTGTATTTGGATATTTTGGTCGCAAGCCATCGCCATCCGTAGATGGACCGCCTTCAGGATCTTGTTTGCGTTCTTGCTTTGGTCCATTTCCTCCAGTCACATTAACAAAGATACTGACCAATTTAGGAAGAAACAACTCCAAAATATCGCCTATAAAATGAAAGAACCCCATCGAATGATTGACATTATGGCGGACTCTTTTTTCTCGCTCATCAAATTGCTTTGAGTTTTCTTTTTCTAACTCTTTGAAACTATTTGCAGGCATTAAATCGAATTTAAATTTTCAGTATAAATCTCTTTATGGATGCGCTTAAACTTTTGCTTAGCACGTTTGATTTTCATCTTTATCGCGCTTTCTGACTTGCTTAATATTCCACTTATTTCTTTAATGGACATATCATCTTGATATTTCATAAGCAATATGGCTTTGTCTGTAACTGGTATTTTCTCAAGAACGACCTTTAATCGCTTGACATTCATCTCCATGAGAAATCTATCCTCAATGCCATCCTCAGCCATGTCATGTTCATTTGTCATATCTTCTACCAAGATGCTTTTGTCTTTCTTTCCCTTTCTAATCGTGTCAATGCAAAAATTGTATGTTATGGAATAAATCCAAGTTGAAAACTTTGACTTACCACTAAACTTTGACAGATTAAGAAGAATTTTGACAAAAATCTCTTGTGTTGCATCTTCTGCCTTCTCTTCATCCTTCAAAATTGACAGACACTTACCAAATATTTTAGATGAATATCTGGTGTAAAGGACATCAAAATATTTCTGATTTTGAGTTGCAATATACTCCGTAACAGCCTCCTCATCGGAGATTGTAAGGGTGATATTCCTGGTCATTAATGCAAATAGAAGATTGATCAAAACAAATTAAGTTTTTCATGCTACATCCTATCAACATTTGAGACGTAGATATTTAAAAAAGTTACACTGAAGCTGTTAAGGGGTTGCAATATTGCAAATGTAAGCGGAAATGTTAAGAAAAAAAAATGAGGTAATGCAATGCATCACCTCAACCCTAACCAAATGAAACCATGTGCCAATCTACTTATTGTAAATTTGACACTTAGTAAAGATAGACTTTTTTTACTAATTTCCAAGACTTCCAATTTAAAATTGAGTATAAATTCTGTTCTTTGACAATATGATGAATCGTAAAACCATATTCAGCCTCAGCCTACTGGCTACCTTCTTGATTAGTACTCAATCGTTATGTCAATCAGATGAAGACGCCTTTTTCATCAAAGACATCTACAACCACTCACTTTCTGATTCAAAAGCATTTGACTGGCTGACTATATTATCCACCGAATATGGTGGCAGACTAACTGCTTCTGCTGCAGCCGAACGCTCTGTTGCGTATACCAAATCACTCATAGAGTCTCTTAATATGGATGAGGTTTGGCTACAAGAATGTACCGTACCCAACTGGATACGCGGAGAAAAAGAGCTCGTTGCAATTATCAATTCAAAGAGCGAAGGGACTGTGCTAATCGAATCCACAAGTTTGGGCAATAGCATAGGCTCAGGGCCAAATGGCGTATTCGCTGAAGTCATGGAAGTCCGTGGTCTTGATGAACTCCGAGCGATCCCCGATGACGAAGTCAAAGGCAAAATAGTCTTCTTTAATAGGCCCATGGACCCTACTCAAATTCGCACCTTCAACGCTTATGGTGGAGCTGTAGATCAACGAAGTAGAGGACCTGCCATCGCGGGAAGCAAAGGTGCAGTTGCCGCCATTGTGCGTTCAATGACAACATTGATCGATGATGTCCCTCACACAGGCGTCACTATTTTCAATGAAGGAGAGACTTACATTCCAGCCATGGCAATCAGCACCAGTAAAGCTGAATTATTATCTGATCTGTTGAAAAAAGAAAATATAAAAATTTATCTGGAGAATCACTCTGAACTAGGTCCAGATAAAACATCATACAATGTCATTGGTGAAATCAAAGGCAGTACTTATCCCAACGACATCATACTTGTTGGTGGTCATTTGGACAGTTGGGACCTAGGTGGAGGAGCCCATGATGATGGTGCTGGCTGTATCCATTCACTTCAAGTTATAGAAACGCTCAAAGCCCTTGATTACAAACCAAAACGGACCATCCGGTGTGTCATGTTTATGAATGAAGAAAACGGTCTGGGCGGAGCAAAAGCATATGCCAAAGAATCGAATGAGAAAAATGAATATCACATGGCTGCTATAGAATCTGATGCAGGTGGTTTTAGCCCAAGAGGTATTGGAGTAGGAGGCGAAACAGCTGTTTTTGAATCTAAATTTCAACACATCCGACCTTGGAGAGATTTATTGCGCAGCTATGGTGTTGATCTGACTCCAGGAGGTGGTGGCGCCGACATCAATCCTCTGAAATCTCAAGGTGGATTATTGTTTGGTTTGAGACCTGACTCTCAACGCTATTTTGACTTCCATCACACGAAGAATGACAATATAGAAGCTGTTAATCAGCGCGAATTAGAATTGGGAGCTGCAGCAATGACTAGCCTTGTATATCTATTAGATAAGTATGGCATTGATGGTGGAAAGTAAATACAAATTCTTCAGTTTACCTCAATGAAAAGCCCATAGCAAAAAAAGAATAGGGTCAATTCAATGATTCATACTGGAATATCAGTTAGTAAAGTTCAATATTCTTCCTATCAAAAATGTTAGTAAAATGATCAACAGATTTCCCATTCCAATACCCATCTTTTTTACATTTGACCATCTAAAAAATGATTTAACAAAAATCGCTAGGAAAACCTATCTCTGGCAGGTAGGTCTAGAATCTAGCGACTAGATCCTAACAAATGAAGAAAGTCACCCTACACGATAAAACCTTCGAAGAGTACATCAGCAGAGAGAAAATCCAAACCCGCATTGACGAATTGGCCATCGAAATCGATAAAGATTACGCGGATAAAACAATCACGATGGTTGGAAATCTCACAGGTGCTTTTATCATCATGGCCGACTTGTGCAGACACATCCACACACCAGTTGACGTCAAATTTGTCAAATACTCCTCCTATGAAGGCATGGCCACAACTCATGTCGTCAAAGAAAGAATGGGATTTGGTGGCATGGACTTATCCGGTAGGCACGTCATGATTGTAGAAGACATCATCGACACTGGCTTGACTTTACACTACCTCCTTGATCTCTTAAAGCACAAAGGTGCCGCTAGCATCAAAGTGTTCAGTCTCTTGTTAAAGCCAGATTCTGTACAGAAAGAAGTCCAGGTTGATTACGTAGGATTTGACATCCCAAACGACTTTGTCGTCGGTTATGGTCTGGATTATGACGGAATGGGCAGAGATTTAGATTCCATTTATAAACTAAGTAGTTAGCAAAACACAAGGCTCACACTGCAAAAACTCATGAGAAATCCGAAATTTCACAAAGTTCTGCCGTGATTGTTTTCACTAAATAAAAATTATAGTATTTTTGCCGTCCAAAATGACCCATGGTGTAATTGGCAACACATCGGTTTTTGGTACCGACATTCTAGGTTCGAGTCCTAGTGGGTCAACTTAAGCCTCTCATTACGGGAGGCTTTTTTTTGTCTAAAATTCTGTTTTAAGATAATTAGGATCCCGATTGTAAGGAAAGGTCTACCTACCTTTGGTAGAGTTCAACAAAGCTCTTCTTTCTAGGTACTTTTTTTACAAGCGTGTAAAATTATTTAACTCCACTATTTTTCTCCAATGCCTCAAGTCTTTGAATAATCAGAAGATTCTGATTTACTAATTGATCATTCTTATTTCTTAGTTCTTCAATGCCTGTTGCCAATTCCTTATTCTGATTCATCAATACGCGATTCAGTTCTTGTATAGCAAGCATCATTATACCATCTGCATCAATGGTAGAAATATTCTTATCTCCTTGTCCTAGACCAAAAGCCGCATAGAAATCTTCTGCTATTGGGCCCACATGCAGTTCATCAGGTCGAGTCTTATACGTCCATTGTTGAATATCGAGTTCAATTAGTTTAGCGAGAATAGTAGAAGCATCAAGTGATACAAACTGATTTTTCAATGCGCGACTTGATGGATTAGTTAGCCCTGCTGTCACTTCAAGGCTTCCATTGATCCGAACGAAGTCATTGTCAAATTCTCCATAGATTAAAGGATTATCGTTACCTAAAATTGAAACATTAGAATCGATATAGAGTCTGTTACTCAGATGTGACTGTTGTGAGCTTGGACCTGCGCCCCTACCTATGGCTACATTGTTTGATCCTGTCGCGTTGTTTCGACCAGCATTATCTCCGAAAAAGGCATTTTGATTACCAGTAGTGTTTGCAAATCCTGCTATACGTCCGAAAAAAGAATTCTCTAATCCAGTGGTATTGCTATTACCAGCAGTATCTCCAAAAAAGGCATTTTTTTCACCAGAGGTATTTAAAAATCCTGCCTGATGTCCAAAAAAGGCATTTTGATCACCAATAGTGTTTTTTGCGCCAGTACCAGATCCAAAAAAGCAATTATGGTTACCAGTGGTGTTTGCATTTCCAGCAGCTTGCCCAAAAAAAGCATTTGCAATACCTCTGGTAGTATTTGCCCCAGCTTGAAATCCAAAAAAAGAATTTGCTGAAGCCGAGACATTATTCATACCAGCATTATTACCAAAAAAGCAGTTGAAATTGCCTGTAGTGTTTGCAACTCCCGCATTTCTTCCAACAAATACACTACTATTGCCACTATCCAAAAAAAGCTTCCCTTCAATTTTTGCGTCAGCTTGGTCAACTTCCAGATGAAAATTATATTGACCATAGCAAAGAGTCATAAAAAGCAAAAAGCTTGCGGTAATTATGGTTTTCATTTTGTTCTAGTTTTGATTTATACAGTTAGTATCTGTATATCGAAGAAGCTTAGAATATCTTACTTTTTTTTATAAAATTTTTAAATATTGTCGACTAAAATCGTCTAATTCATTTTTTTTGAGATACGATTAGTAGTTTTATTTAATTGTTATTCAGTTATTTATACATATAAATTATCCTTATACTACTAAATCACCGTCTAAATCGGATTTAATTTTAGTTGTTTAGACGATTGTAGAATGAGTCTTCAGTCATAGCATCATTATGCGCATGTAGTTAGAGATGCGCATGTAGTTAGAGGAAAACCAGAAACAAACTATTCTAACCCTCAAACGAGTAAAAAGTGTTGTCAAAAATTTCTGATAGTAAATTATGCCCTAATCACCTTCATCCTCACCTCAATCCTACGATTATTCTGTCGCCCTTCCGCTGTCTCATTTGTATCTATAGGATGTGCTTCTCCATTCCCAAAATACATAATACTTCCTTCTGGAAACCCTTTAGAGATCATGTAATTCACGACTGCCTCTGCTCGTTCAGTACTGATTTTTACATTACTACTCTCCTCCCCTACCGAATCTGTAAAGCTGTCCAAGATGATGGTATGCCTTGGATGTTGACGATGAAATTCCATGAGTTTGTCCAAAATAGGTTTGGCCGTTTCAGACAATTCGGTACTGCCCGTTTCGAATTTTATCTCTGACAGTGTATAACTTTCTCCTTCTAATAAAGCAGCTTGGTCCGCCTCATTTAGTGATTCACTTGGTGTGAATTCGAGGTGCCTAATCCGTACCAAATGCTTGTTTCGTTTTTGGCCAGTGGCGGCACTTAAGCCCCAGTAAACGGTAGAGCTACCTTCAAAAATCAAGTCCACTAAATCTATCTGTCGCCGTATGCGTTCAAGCCCATTGAAGCTGAATGTAAATAGTTGAAAATCCGCATCCCAATTAAATATCACGGGATAGAACGTACAATTTTCGACATTCTTTTTCTTTGGCAGTAATGGAATGGGTTCTGTCAAACCACTTCCATGATGAACAAATCCATTTGCCATTAAGGCAGCATGATCAAAATGTGCATCTTTTAAATGAAAATTTTGATAGGTGTCCATTTCTACACTAAAAGACGGCGACAAACCCCTCACACCCATACCTTCTCCTGTATATCTAATGGCTGACTCCGGGTGTAGAATAAAGGTGATCCCATCTGCCCCACCATCCGAACAACCAAAGAATAGATCCAACTCAATACGAAAGGACTTGCTTAGATCAATATCATGCTTAAACCACATCGCTCCAGATTGTACAAGCAAGTTGTCAGTCAACATGAATGTGCTGTCGTCTCTTATCACTGCATTGGCATGCAAATCAAAATCAGTCATTGCGTAAAACACTTCTTGAGCATTAACTGAAAGAAACTTGAAAGAAAGGACCAGTGCAAGTAAATACTTCATGATTGATAAAAATAGATTTATTTGGTGATTATTGAAAATGGGCCGGTTTGGGCGCTCGTGGACTAGCTCGTTCGGGCGCTCGTGGACTCGATGTTTGGGGGTAACTTACACACACATGTTCGGCGTTCTTAACACCGCCAGAAAATGAAATTCGCTTGCCAATTACTAAAAGCTACACCTAAAATATTTATACTCAGACACCTCCTCAAAATCATGTATCTTTGTAACAACTCAAAACCTCTAAACTAATGGCTAAACTAGAACTCGTCATGCCGAAAATGGGTGAAAGCATCATCGAAGCGACCATCCTTAATTGGGTAAAACAAGTCGGTGATACGGTTGAAGAAGATGAGACCATTCTCGAAATAGCTACAGACAAAGTAGACTCCGAAATACCTTCTCCAGTTGCTGGTACAATCAGTAAAATTCTTTTCCAGGTCGATGATGTGGTCCCTGTAGGCGAAGTCATTGCCATCATCGAGACTGATCAAGATGTAAAGACAACAACTATCAACACGGAGGCAAAGGGGGCTTCCGCAGAAGCTGAGTCTGTCTCTGATCCTGAACCAGCAAGCACACCAAAAACTATTGTTTCTGCTCCGACTGCAAGCCCTCAAGCAATTCCCGCAGCAAAAACAGAAGGCCGTCGCTTTTATTCTCCACTGGTTCGAAATATGGCAAAGCAAAATGGCATCACCTTAGATGTGTTAGATACAATTCCTGGTTCTGGTGCTAATGGTAGAGTCACCAAACACGACATGCAACTCTTTTTGGATTCACCACACACGAGCAATGGCAAAAGTAAAATAATGGTTCAAGCGCCGACAACCTCGTCGCAGACATCCATTTCTAGTTCGCCAACTAAGTCACTAAATGGTGAAAATGAAATCATCGAGATGGACCGCATGCGTCGATTGATTTCTGATCATATGGTCATGTCCAAACAAACATCACCTCATGTCACCTCATTTGTAGAAGTTGATATGTCAACTATAGTGTCTTGGCGAAATAGGATCAAAGTTCAATTCCAAGAAAAATACGGAGAGAAAATTACCTACACCCCGATTTTCATCCAAGCTGTTGTCAAAGCACTTCAAGACTTTCCAATGGTCAATGTCTCTGTGGATGGTTACAAAATCATTAAGAAAAATCGGATCAATATCGGAATGGCAACTGCAATGAACAGTGGTAATCTGATCGTACCTGTCATCAAAAATGCCGATCAATTGAGTTTGCTTGGATTGACCAAACAAGTGAATGACCTAGCTTTCAGAGCGAGAGATAACAAGTTAAAAGCTGATGAAGTACAAGACGGTACGTTCACACTAACTAATGTTGGCACCTTTGGTAATGTGATGGGTACACCTATTATTAATCAACCACAAGCGGCCATTATGTCTGTCGGTATTATCCAAAAAAAGCCAGCAGTCATAGAAACTGACAAAGGTGATTTTGTAGGCATCAAACACTTGATGTTCATCTCCTTATCTTATGACCACAGAGTTGTAGACGGCATGCTTGGAGGCAGTTTCTTAAAACGAGTTTCAGACTATCTCGAAGCATTTGATGCGACACAGACAATATAAGATGCAAACATTAAGTCCGTAAAATTAAGGGCAACCCCTTTTTAGATATGAGGACAATTTGATGATAAACTGACCTTAATTTCTTATTTAATGTTTTGGTCATTTATAACCTTAATTAATTCTCGTCCCTCAAGTTTGTGAATTGTATTGAAGACGCCAAGAGGTTAAAATCCAATGTCGTTTAGTTAAGGATTAAATGACACTGAAGGTGTCAAAGAATACAGCCCAGGGTGTAACCCTGGGTTTGAATTGGAATGAGAATTCCATTGGCGCGCGTTTTTGATTCAAAAACCGTGACAATGGTTTTAATTGTTTGATCATCAATGAATTATATTTCGTATAATATTTTTTGTCACCATTTTTGATTCAAAAATATCCAACCAAAGGTTGGCAGGCGCCAAAAAAGCTTTACCGTATTCTATCCACAGGCGATGCCCGTGGCTATTGTCTTTCGCACTTTCAGTGCTTAACTAAACGACATTGGGTCATGACCCATTGGAATTGAATCCCATATCTAAAATATTTAACAAAGGGAAAGAAATACTTTTTCAACCCATAAGCGTTAATAAGGAGGTTCCATGCTCCAATGGGTCATGACCCATTGGAATTGAATCCCATATCTAAAATATTTAACAAAGGGAAAGAAATACTGTTCTACCCATAAACATCAAAAGG
>CALLFA010000166.1 GCA_937997635.1 uncultured Saprospiraceae bacterium
AAAGCGAGAAAGAATTTGATGATCGAAATAGAAGGAATACCGACACATAATAAGTGGTCATGATGGAAGAGCTCCTACATCACCCCTCCACATACGACAGGACCGTTCGATCGCAGTGCTTGAGTCCTGTATTTGTGAGGCTTAACACTCTTTTATAAAAATGTATAAAAGCCCTGAAAGGGCGTTAGACTATAGCCAAGGGTGCAACCCTTGGTAAAAACAACTGTTTTATAACATAAGCCCTGAAAGGGCGTAAGCAAAAACACCAAGAGTCAAGATGATATACCATCTGAGTTCAAGAATTTCTTTTCGCTGTTAAGGAATACAAATCCAATATCAGCTTACGCCCTTTCAGGGCTTATGTACAATTACGACATCATACCAATGGCGCTGCCATTGGCTATATGCTTTGCGCCCTTTCAGGGCTAACACATTTTACAAGTATTGTATCATTTGTAACACTGAGATTTTTATTGATCGATAAAAAACAAATACCCCAACGGGCCAACGGGGTTACATCACTAGGGTGGGGCATTGCCCCATCCTAGTGATGTTGTGTTTAGGAGTCCCAAGGGGACGATCTAGAGGTTAAACAATTTGCAAATAAATAAGGTCGTCCCGTTGGGACTCCTCGTCGAAACATTACAACAGCGGAGGACGATGTCCCCCGCTGTTGATGATACCCCTTTGGGGTATTAGAGGCTAAAAAGATCTAATATCTAATTAGTATTAGTTGATTGATTCTTTTTATGAGGCTTAACCACAAATCTTACCTAGTCAATGCATAGAGTTTGAAAAATCAATAATTGGTGTCAAAATGATCATTAACTTCGAAGTATGAATGGTCTGGAAATCAGAACGGTCAATGTCGTGCAATATGTAAAGCCTTTGCGAGAGGGTGGATCGCTACCTGCCATAGTAGAAGCAGATGACGGCTTCCTCTACGTGATTAAATTCAGAGGTGCTGGGCAAGGAAAGAAGGCCTTAATCGCTGAGTTGATTGGCGCAGAGTTGGCTCGTGCAATGGAATTAAAGGTTCCAGAAATTGTCTTCATGCATCTTGACGAATCATTTAGTCAAACAGAAGGCGATCAAGAAATACAAGACTTATTAAAATTTAGTATTGGATTAAATCTAGGGCTTCATTTTTTGAGTGGGGCTATTACATACGATCCTTTGGTGTCAACTGCAGATGCTATGACGAGTTCTAAGGTTGTTTTGTTGGATAGCATCATTTCTAATATTGATAGGACGGTAAAAAATACGAATCTATTGAATTGGAATCGCGAATTGTGGTTGATCGATCATGGTGCAAGTTTGTATTTCCATCACAATTGGAAAAACTGGGAAAGCCATCTCGAACGCACATTTCCAAATGTCAAAGACCACGTGCTGCTTGAGCGAGCAGAAGTCTTGAAAGAAGCTGCTCAATTGATAAAGGATTCTATTAGTGAAGATGTGATTTCGAAAATAGTAAATTCTATTCCAGATGATTTCCTTCAAGAAGAGTCTGATGATTTTTCAGAAAATGACAAACGACAGATTTATAAACAATTGCTGATGGCTAAATTGGCAAATATTGACAACCTTGTAAAAGAAGCAGCTAATGCAAGATAAAGTTGTTTACGAATTTGCCATTATCAGAGTCGTCCCAAAAGTGGAGAGAGGAGAATTTCTTAATGTCGGTGTGATATTGTTTTCTAAAAAGAAGCAATACATTGACATGAAATATACGTTAAATAAAAACAGGCTCTTGTCTTTTTCTAATGAAATTGATATCGAAGAATTACAAGCTTATTTGCAAGCATGGGAATCCATTTGTCACGGAAAAAGTGAAGGAGGTAAAATAGGTGAATTGCCAATTCCCGAACGATTCAGATGGTTGACAGCATCGAAAAGTACCATCTTACAATGCTCTCCAGTTCACCCAGGACTCGGCGAAGACATGGAGCAAATATTAAAAGATCTATTCCGAAAGTATGTGCTATAATAGTGATGAATGAGCCTAATTGAATCCAAAGAAAAAGGCTTGTATTGCAAGCAAGCGGATGTCTATATCGATCCTTGGAAACCGGTAGATAAAGCCATCATCACGCATGGACATTCTGATCATTCTAGGAAAGGTCACAAAGCATATGCTTGTGTGCATTCCTCTAAAGCAATTATCAGGCACAGATTAGGCCCGATCAATGTTACCTCATATGCCTATGGGGATTCCTTTACAGTCAATGGGGTTCAATTTAGTTTTCATCCTGCTGGGCATATCATCGGTTCGGCACAAATACGAGTGGAATATAAAGGAGAAGTGTGGGTCATTACTGGAGATTACAAATTAGATGATGATGGCATTTCAGAAGCATACGAACAACTGCAGTGTCATTCCTTTATCACAGAAAGTACCTTTGGCTTACCTGTCTATAATTGGCCTAATCAAAATGAGGTTTATGATGACATCAATAATTGGTGGAGTGAAAATGCGGAAGAAAATAAGACATCATTATTAACAGCCTATTCGCTTGGAAAAGCCCAACGAATCTTACATCATTTGGATGTCGATATCGGCCCGATCTATTGTCACGGTGCAATTGCCAATATGAATGATGCCCTAATTGAAGCAGGAGTCAAATTACCATATTATGAAAAAGTAACACCAGAATTAAAACCTGATGATTTTAAAAATGCCTTGGTTCTGGCTCCGCCTGCCGCTACTGGTTCCGCGTGGATGAAGCGATTCAAGCAAGTTTCTATTGGTGTGGCTTCAGGATGGATGGCTTTACGTGGCGCAAGAAGAAGACGGGGCGCTGATAGAGGGTTTATTTTATCAGACCATGCAGATTGGAAGGGATTAAATATGGCGATTAAAGGTACTGGAGCAGAAAACATCTATCCTACTCACGGCTATACTTCTATCTTTTCCAAATGGCTGGTAGCTGAAGGATACAATGCCCAACCTATAGAGACTGCTTTTATCGGTGAAAGTTTGGAAGTGGAAACAGAGACACCATGAAGCACTTCACAGATTTATTTGTTGCACTCGATCAAACCACAAAAACAACGGTGAAGGTTAAGGCCCTTGTCCGATTTTTTCAACAAGCTAGTGATCAAGATAAAGTATGGGTGATTGCCCTGTTTTCTCATCGTAGACCTAGGCGGACTGTAACGACAAGCTTATTGAGAGAATGGGCTGCAGAGAAAGCGAATATTCCGCTTTGGTTGTTTGAAGAGACCTATCATGTTGTCGGGGACTTGGCCGAAACAATAGCCAAGGTTATTCCCAATGAAGACTTAAAAGTAGATAGTAATGCTGTTGATCTCAGCGGATGGATAGCCTACATCATGGCATTGAAAGACGAAGAAGAAGCCATAAAGAAGGAAAGAATTCTAAGTGCTTGGGACCAACTCAACATGGAAGAAAGATTCTTATTTAATAAATTAATTACTGGTGGTTTTAGAGTTGGCGTTTCTCAAAAGTTAGTGACTAAGGCTCTTGCCAAATTTACTGATAAAGAAGAAAACACCATCGCCCATCGCTTAATGGGTAATTGGGATCCTGCTGATATTAGTTTTGAAGAATTGATCCTTAGTGAAAGTGTGTCTGATGATTTGTCAAAGCCATATCCATTTTATTTAGCCTACGCTTTAGATGGAGAACCTGAGGATTTAGGTATTCCAAATGATTGGGTGGCAGAATGGAAATGGGATGGCATTCGAGGGCAATTGATTCGTAGAAAAGGGGAAGTGTTTTTATGGTCAAGAGGGGAGGAGTTGGTGACAGATAAGTATCCCGAATTTGATTACCTCTCGTCTATTGATTGTCCAGATTTTGTTATTGATGGTGAAATATTAGGCTACCAAGACGACATGCCTTTGCCTTTCCAACAATTACAAAAACGGATTGGTCGTAAGAAGGTGAGTAAAAAAACGTTGGCCGATATTCCAGTTGTATTAATGGCGTATGATCTGTTGGAATATAACGGCGAGGATATACGGACAAAGAGTTATGAAGAAAGAAGGCTATTGTTAAAAGGCTTGTTACCAGAATTTATATTTCCAGACACCAAAGTGATTCTATCACAACAACAAGACTTTAAATCCTGGGACGAACTGGCAAAATTGAGAGAAGAATCCAGAGAGCGCCGAACAGAAGGATTTATGCTCAAAAAGAAAAACAGTGATTATAAAACTGGCAGGAAAAGAGGTGATTGGTGGAAGTGGAAAATTGATCCAATGACAGTAGATGCCGTGATGATCTATGCGATGCGTGGTCATGGGCGACGAGCTAATCTCTATACTGATTTCACATTTGCTGTATGGAAAGGAGAAGAGTTGGTCTCTTTCGCAAAAGCATATTCCGGCTTGACCGACGACGAATTTAGAGAAGTTAGCCAATTCGTGAAGAAGAATACGATTGATCGATTTGGCCCAGTGAGAGCTGTCAAACCAGAGCTTGTTTTTGAATTGGCATTTGAAGGTATAAATGAATCTTCTAGGCACAAATCGGGCATTGCACTTCGTTTTCCAAGGATAAAGCGTTGGCGAAAAGACAAAAAAGCGAAAGAAGCAGATACATTAGTATATTTGCAAAACCTTCTACAACAATAACCCTTTAGATATCAATAGTTTTAACTGTTTGAAGAAAGACAATATTCAAGCTGATAAACAGTTAATTTGAGTATTATAAATAAGAAAAATGAATCAGAAACATCAAGAAGTAAGTGAGTACTATGGAGAGACGCTTGAGAAAAGCGAGGATTTACAGACCAATGCATGTTGTACCATTACACCTCCACCTAAGCATATACGGGATATACTAGCCCAAATTCATGATGAAGTTATTTCTAAATACTATGGATGTGGTTTGACTATCCCTAATCAAGTGGAAGGATTGCGAATTCTTGACCTTGGCAGTGGTAGCGGAAGAGATTGTTACATAGCCTCAAAACTGGTTGGACAAGAAGGTTCGGTAGTTGGTGTTGATATGACTGATGAGCAATTGAATGTAGCACAAAAACACATCGATTACCACACAGAAAAATTTGGCTATACATATTCTAATGTCAAATTTATCAAAGGGAATATAGATAACCTTGATCAGCTGGATCTAGAAGAAGGTAGCTTTGATCTTGTCATTTCGAATTGTGTGATTAATCTTGCAACGCAAAAGCAAAAGATATTTAAAGATGTCTATAAACTATTGAAGCCAGGTGGTGAGATGTATTTCAGCGATGTGTATTCTGATCGTAGAATTTCAGCTGATTTGCAAAATGACAAAGAGTTATGGGGAGAATGTTTAAGTGGTGCTCTTTACTGGAATGACTTTTTGAATATAGCAAAGAACGCAGGTTTCACTGATCCGCGAGTCACAGAAAGTCACCCGATCACAGTCGAGAATGAAGACTTAGAAGATAAGCTGGGTGATATTAAATTCTTTTCTGTCACTTATCGCCTGTTCAAACTAGAAGGTTTGGAAAGTGATTGCGAAGACTATGGACAATCCGCCAGATACAAAGGCACGATAAAAGGCAAGTCAACAAGTTTTGATTTGGATGACCACCATCATTTCCCGAAAGGAAAAATGATCACCGTTTGTGGCAATACCTATAAAATGTTGAATGAGACCAGATTCAAAGATCATTTTGAGTTCTTTGGAACTTGGGATGTTCACTACGGCATTTTTGAGGGCTGTGGTGGCGCAATGCCGTATAAAGAATCAGAGAATGGTGGTGAAGCAGGGTCTTGTTGCTAAGCTTTAAATCGTTCATCAACTAAAAATTCTTCAACAAAAACAAATCCTCAATAGTGACTATTTGATCAACCAAATCTTCACTGTATTGATTTGATCGGAGGCCAAAGCTGGTAATCAAATTGATAAAGACTGTTTTCTTTGTTTTTGATTGCTCAATGAAGAGAGTTCGGCGTCGCCTCAATGTTGCAGCATCCTCTTTGGTTAATAAAATGTCATCATTGTAGAATTTCATTTCGCAAAGATTGATCACATCGTCAGCCCTATCGATGAGCATATCTACTTGGACTCCTTTAGATATAAAGCCTGATACGGATGTATGCATACCGCTGATACCAAGTGCTTGTGTGATCGCATAGGCATGTTTGATGCAAATATTTTCAAAGGCATATCCTCTCCAGCTTTTGTAAACTTGATTTTGTGAAGTTTGAAGCCAAATATTTTGATTCCCTGCTCTTTTATGTTCAATAAAATTAAGATAGAATAGTGAGTATTCATCAATCAGCCGATACAACATATTTTTTTTCTTTTTACCAAATGGTTGTACGGTCATAATGAATGAAGCACTTTCCAGTTCTGTCAAAATTTTGGTTAAACCACCGCCATCCGCAATTCCAGTTAATTTGATCAACTCTTTTCTGGTGAGACCTTTCCACTTTGTAGCTAAAGCTTTAATTACAGATATGTGTCGTTCTGGTTTGTCATATAACGCAGCATAGAGATTTTCAAATTCTGTACGCATCATACCATCCTTGTCAAAGCATAATCTCTGGATTGACTGTGTAGCAGAATCGCCCTTTTTCAAACTTCTTAAATAAAATGGAATGCCACCAAAAACCATGTAAAGCTGTAGGATAGAATAGTTGTTTAATTTAGGATTAATAGTATGCACATACTTACGCGTCTCAGATAGTGTAAATGGTTGCAAATGAATTTTTGCTGTTACGCGATTATGTAAGCCACCTTTATGATTGATTACTTTCTGAATCATCCATGATGCAGCCGAACCACAAATGACAACGATAATCGACTGTTGACTGGCCCAGTCATTCCACCAATAAGATAATTCATTTAAGAAACCAGAACGATGCGAATCAATCCACGGTAATTCATCAAAGAATACAACTCTTTTTTCTTTTCGTTTGCGAAGACCACTCAGATACACTGTCAATTGTTCGAATGCTTGTGCCCAGTTTGGTGGTACTGTTGGCGGCATTGTATATTTTCCATATTGCTGCAATTTGGTAGCAAACTTTTTTAGTTGGTTGTCTGCTTTTGCATGCTGTGTTCCAGTAAAATCAAAGGCAAGTTGCTGTTTATAATGTTCTCGAATCAAGTATGTTTTACCAATACGTCTACGACCAATGACGGCAAGTAATTCGCTTTCTGGTGACTTTAACAGTTCGTCAAGTATACGGCATTCTTTCTGTCTTCCAATCATAATAGTCGCTGAAAACACCAAATATATGTAGATTCAGCGAGCAATAAAAATTTATTGCTCGCTGAAAGTGCAATATATTTATAGATTCAGCGAGTATTATTGGCATTATTGAAGGCTTCTAGCCTAAACCATTCCAAGGGGTAGAACTTTCAAAGTAAAGCGCGATCCGCTATTCTGCATTGCTTTATCTAGGTTCAACATAATTCTGATTGTTGAGGCTGGAAGCCTACAACGACTGGCAGTGAGGCTGGAAGCCTACAACGACAGCAATGAAGCTGGAAGCCTACAATGACAGAGTTTAAAAATCACAATCCACAGGCAATGGATCTTCAAACATAAGATCAGCAGCAAAATCTACTGGTAAACTATCGATCTCTAGCCCCACACGCACTGTTCCGCTAAAGACTTGTGTGCCGTATCCAAGGTTATTCATATGTGCTCTGACATAAATAGAATCATCAGCACCAACATCCACAGTACCACCGCTTCTTGTGAATGGTTGCTCATTGACGTGACTGTGCAAAAGAATTCGCCTATATATCAATTCTCCTTCTATAGTGAATACTTCCCACCAATCTGCCCACTGGTCACAACCAGTATCAGGACTTTCTACAGTAACATCGAAGGTGTAGTTGTTTGGTTGGCCGATGCATACCACATTGGTAATCTTAGCTTGGTCTTCTAAGTTAGCTTTTTGCTGGACAGGAAAATTGTCAGTGCAACCAAAGATGGTAAGTATAGCAATGAGTGAGCATAAAAATTTCATCAAATAAAGTTAAGTCGTAAATACGAGATTGTATGCTGTTTTGAAGACATTCCCGTTGTTGATGGCTTCTGGCTCATTCCAAATAGTTGAACTTGTTCTTTGAAGATTGTGCCCGTCGTTGAAGGCTTCTAGCCTCAACCATTTTAAATAGTAGAACTTCAACGTTAACTCGTTCTCTGAAGTCTTGTCTTTAAGAGCATTGAAATCAATAGTAAAACTCTGAAGTGCTTAACGGTATAGAACTTTAGATAAAAAGTTATGTTAATTGAAAATTTCTTAAGTGTGTTGAAAAACCACCTCGTCATTCGCCTTTGGCGCCTGTGACTCCTCCATTGGAGGAGAATTACAATTTTTATAGTCTTTGGAGAACTCATCCAGTTTAGGGACTCTTGATGTGTAAGTACATCCAGCTGGTACAAAAGACAATTAGCTTTTTATCGGCAAGGCTGGAACGCTAAAGTTTTAACTGAGGAAGAATGTCTATAATTACAAGGGAATATTACCGTGCTTCTTCTTAGGCAACACAGCAACTTTATTCTCCAACATGTCAAATGCTTTGATCAATTTGCGACGAGTTTCTTTTGGGTAAATGACTTCATCGATAAAGCCTCGTTTAGCTGCACTGTATGGATTGGCAAACAAGTCTGCATATTCCTTTTCTTTTTCAGCAAGTTTTTCCGCTGGATTATCAGCTGCTTTGATTTCTTTTTTGAAAATGATTTCACTCGCTCCTTTGGCACCCATGACCGCAATCTCTGCAGATGGCCAAGCGAAGTTCATATCGGCGCCGATGTGCTTGGAGTTCATGACATCATAAGCACCTCCATACGCCTTGCGCGTAATTAATGTTACTCTTGGTACTGTCGCTTCGCTGAGCGCATACAATAGTTTGGCACCATTGGTGATAATGGCATTCCACTCTTGATCTGTACCTGGTAAAAAGCCTGGGACATCTACTAACACGAGTAAAGGAATATTAAAACAATCACAGGTGCGTGTAAATCTTGCCGCTTTCTTTGAGCTTTCTACATCCAGGACACCAGCGAGGCTCATCGGCTGATTGGCAACGACTCCAATACTTCGTCCTGCAATCCTGCAAAAGCCGACGACGATATTGTCTGCATAGTCAGGATGTATTTCGAAGAAACTGTCGGTATCGCAAATGCCTTGGATCACCTCTCTCATGTCGTAAGGTTGATTTGCATTTTCTGGAATGATGCCTTCCAATTCTTCTCTTATTTCAGTACCAATTTGATAGTCAAGTTTCGGTGGTTTGTCTTCGCAATTTTGCGGCATGTAGCTTAATAAATGCTTGACTTGATTGATGCAATCAACGTCATTAGTCGCAGTCAAATGAGTGACACCAGACTTTGTCGAGTGCGCACTTGCACCACCCAATTCCTCTGAAGTTACTTCTTCATTGGTGACTGTCTTTACCACATTAGGACCCGTCACAAACATATAGCTGGTGCCTTCTACCATGATAGTAAAATCAGTCATTGCTGGCGAATACACTGCTCCGCCAGCACATGGTCCCATGATGGCGGAAATTTGTGGGATAACTCCACTTGCCATGACATTTTTATAAAAAATATCAGCATAGCCACCTAGCGAACGAACACCCTCTTGGATACGTGCACCACCACTATCATTCAAGCCGATCAACGGTGCACCATTTTTCATTGCCATATCCATCACCTTGCAAATCTTCTCGGCATGGGTCTCAGAAAGAGCTCCTCCAAATACAGTGAAATCTTGAGCGAAAACATAAACCAATCGACCATTAACTGTACCATATCCTGTGACCACACCATCGCCATAAAATTGCTGCTTCTCCATACCGAAGTCAGTCGTACGATGCGTGACTAACGCTCCTATCTCCTCAAAAGATCCTTCATCCATTAATAATTGGACTCGTTCTCTTGCTGTCAGCTTACCTTTCGCATGCTGCTTATCTATCCGTTCTTGACCACCTCCTAATTTTGAAGCGTCTAGTTTGTCCTGTAGCAATTGGTATTTATCTTTCATAGTTTTCTATCATCGATTCTAAAATTTTACACGCAGCTTCTGCAATCACTGTGCCTGGACCAAAGACACCCATGACACCAGCATCGTATAAAAATTGATGGTCTTGCGGAGGAATAACTCCACCTGCAATAACCCGAATATCTGGTCTGCCTATTGTTTCTAATTCTTTAATGGCTTGTGGTACCAATGTTTTATGTCCAGCCGCAAGCGAGGAAATGCCCAGTATGTGCACATCATTCTCACCAGCCTGTATAACTGCTTCTTTTGGTGTTTGGAATAACGGGCCTATATCAACATCAAATCCAATATCTGCAAAACTTGTAGCAATGATCTTGGCACCTCTGTCGTGACCATCTTGCCCAAGTTTGGCTACCATGATCCGAGGACGTCTGCCATCTAGTTCAGCAAATTGATCTGCTAGTTCTCTTGCCTTTTTAAACGATTCGTCTGATGCTATCTCTCTTAAATACACGCCTGAAATTGTTTTGTGTTTGGCTTGATATCTACCGAATGTCTCTTCCATTGCTGAAGATATCTCTCCCAATGTAGCTCTTTGTCTGGCAGCTTTAATGGCAAACGCCAATAGATTTCCATCTCCTGTTTTTGCACAAGATGCTAAATCGCGTAAAGCTTCTTCAACTTTTATCTTGTCTCTTGATTTTTTGACTTCGTTAATTCGTGCTATCTGAGATTCTCGGACTGCTGTATTATCCACTTGCAACACATCTATATCTGCTTCTTCTTTTACTCTAAATACATTCACACCAACAATCTGATCAGTGCCTGAATCTATTCTTGCTTGCTTCCGAGCAGCAGCTTCTTCTATTCGCATTTTGGGTAAGCCTTCTTCAATTGCTTTTGCCATTCCACCTAACTCTTCGACTTCTTGGATGAGTGTCCATGCTTTCTCGGCTATCTCTTTGGTCAGGTATTCCACATAATATGAACCACCAAACGGGTCGACGGCTTTGGTGATGTCTGTTTCTGTTTGCAAATATTTCTGTGTGTCCCTAGCTATTTTGGCGCTGTAATCTGTCGGTAAGGCTAATGCTTCATCTAGCGAGTTTGTATGCAAAGATTGAGTGCCACCAAATATTGCTGCCATTGCCTCTATGCATGTTCTTGCGATATTGTTGTATGGATCCTGAGCAGTCAAACTCCAACCAGATGTCTGACAGTGCGTCCGTAATGCCATGGACTTTGAATTACTTGGATCGAATTGTTTGACGATTTTTGCCCATAGAATTCTGGCTGCTCGCATTTTGGCAATCTCCATGAAAAAATTCATTCCGATGCCCCAAAAGAAGGACAAACGCGGAGCAAAATCATCAATGTTTAAGCCCGCTTTTATGCCAGCTTTAATGTATTCTAATCCATCTGCCAATGTGTACGCCAATTCCAAGTGAGCAGGCGCTCCAGCTTCATGCATATGATAACCAGAGATACTTATGGAATTAAACTTTGGCATCTTTTGAGAAGTAAATTCAAAGATGTCAGAGATAATACGCATCGATGGTGTTGGTGGATAGATGTATGTATTCCGAACCATAAACTCTTTGAGAATATCATTCTGAATGGTTCCACTTAATTGGGCTTGGTCGACTCCACTCTCCTCTGCTGCAACGATATAGAATGCCATGATTGGGATCACTGCTCCATTCATCGTCATTGACACAGACATTTTATCTAAAGGTATTTGATCGAATAAGATCTTCATGTCTTCCACACTATCTATGGCAACACCTGCCATTCCGACATCTCCTTTGACTCGTTCGTGATCAGAATCATATCCCCTATGTGTGGCAAGATCGAATGCCACGGAGAGTCCTTTTTGTCCTTGTGCCAAATTACGTCTGTAAAAGGCATTACTTTTTTCAGCGGTAGAAAAGCCTGCGTATTGTCTGATCGTCCAAGGTCTTACAGCATACATCGAACTGTATGGCCCTCTTAGGTATGGTGGAATGCCTGCAACAAAATCAAGATGTTTGGCATCTTTAATGTCTGCCTTTGAGAAACTATTTTTTATCTCAATATCTTCAGGCGTCTCCCACTGTCGATCTGGAGTGTCGTTAGATTGCGTCGTACGCTTATATGATATGTTGGAAAAATCTGGCTTATTCATGATAGACGACTTGACCAACTGGACTGTTCATTATTGATTGTACGCAATTGATCTTTTTTCTGTAGGTAAAAATGAAGCGCTGCTTTTGCTGCTAATTCTCGACCACCGTTTTGTTGTTCTTCAAATATCTCTTTCGAGAAATAGTTTTTGACAAAATGAGTATCGAAATTTCCACTGATAAATGCGTCGTGATTACACACAAAATCACCAAATGGCAATGTTGTTTCTAATCCTTTTATTTTATAATCTGCAATGGCTTTTTTCATCAGATCAATCGCTTCTTCACGATTGTTTCCGTAAGTAATCAATTTAGCAATCATAGGATCATAATAGATAGGAATGTCCATACCTTCTTCATATCCATCATCGACTCTGATGCCATTTCCAACAGGGAGTTTGTACGTTTCTAAATTGCCAATACTTGGAAGAAAATTATTCATTGGGTCCTCTGCATACACACGTAATTCTAGGGCATGACCTTTAATACTTAGATCTTCTTGTTTGAATGACAGCTCTTCATTTCTTGCTACTTTTATTTGTTGTTCGACCAAATCAATACCAGTAATTAATTCACTAACTGGGTGCTCCACTTGAAGCCGTGTATTCATTTCTAAAAAATAGAAATTGTGTTGATCGTCCAATAAAAACTCTACGGTACCTGCGCCTTGGTAGTTGCAAGATTGCGCGACCCTAACAGCGGCATTTCCCATCTCCTCTCTTAAAGCAGGTGTCAATACTGCTGATGGCGCTTCCTCTACGACTTTTTGATGTCTTCGTTGGATACTGCATTCTCGTTCGAAGAGGTGGACAGTATTCCCATGGTTATCAGCCAACACTTGTATTTCAATGTGTCTCGGACCAGTGACGTATTTTTCTATAAAGACTGACCCATCACCAAAAGCAGATGTTGCTTCACTAATGGCACGTGTCATTTGACTTTCTAACTCGTCTTCTTTTTCAACTACTCTCATGCCTTTTCCACCACCACCTGCCGATGCTTTTATTAAGATAGGGTAGCCTATTTCTTTGCCAATTGATTTCGCTAATGCCACATCAGTGATCGCCTTGTCTATACCTGGAACCATTGGTATGTCGTACGCCTTTACGGCATCTTTTGCAGCCAACTTACTCCCCATGATCTCTATTGAATGAGGAGACGGACCTATAAATGTAATTCCAGCATCAGTCACTTGTTTGGCGAAACCTGCATTCTCACTTAAAAAACCATAGCCAGGGTGTATGCCATCGACCCCAAGCTTGAGTGCTTCTTCAATTATTTTTTCACCTAATAAATAGGATTGATTTGAAGGGGCAGGCCCAAGACAAATCGCTTCATCGGCTAGTTTGACATGCGGTGCATTTCTATCGGCGTCAGAATAAACAGCAACAGTTTTAATGCCCATTTTTTTGGCACTGCGTATCACCCGTTGAGCAATTTCAGCTCTGTTAGCTACGAGTATTTTTTTCATAGGTTTTCGTATTTATGTTGGAATTTCTTCCAAGCAGATGCAGCTAGTGTGTCTGTCATTTGCTCTAAATAATAACTGCCAGCAGCTGGATCTTCTACTCTGTGCATGAAGGATTCTAACTGCATCAAGTGATTGACATTTCTAGCTATTCTTCTGTGAAATGCAATTGACTCTTTGGAATTTGTCGGCGGTAGATGAATGATGTCTGCTCCACCAATAGAAGCAGCCATAGCTTGAGAAGCTGCTTGTATCTTTGCGTAATCTTGATCTGTTTTCTCTTCAGATGCAAGAGTCATTTGAGCTTTTATATAGGTGCGACTCGGTTCTGTAATACCAAATCCTTGACAGAGGAGAGGCCATAATAATTTAATGGCTCTTAGTTTGCAAATATTTACATAAAATGAATTCGTCAACTGTATGGTCAACCATGTCTTATGCATGGACTTTGATTCATCAGCTAATAATCCTTGACAGATGTCTAATAACAGATTTGCTATTTCATCATCAGGGTTGTCTCTATCTTTGGAAATGATGGCATTTGTTTTAATTAATGGGAAATCGTTATAAATGTTAGTTCCATTTTCAACAACGCCTTTAATTTTATCATTATCAAATGAAGACTGTGTTAAATAGCTATGGAATGATTTTGCAATTTCTTCACTTCCTTTGATTTGGAGGAAAATCCACTCTAGATTAATGTCTTTTAATAGGTCATTAAAATCACTGCTATCTGATATAGAAAAACTCAATGCTGTAGCACCACCTTCTAAGGCTTGCATAGCTTCTGAGTTAGCCTCTTTAGGATTTGTTACAATAATCTCTTCCAGGATAAACCAGTTGTTGTCTCCTCTTGAATGTAAAGCCTCTAATTCTGAATCTACATCTTCTTTGCTTGCAACTGGCGAAAAGTTGAGATCACTTGACAATTGCCAATTCAGGCTATCTAGTGATTTGCCCTTAAGGTCGGTCTCAATTTTATCGAGCCATTCTTGTTTTGATATGGAAGGAAATTCAAATGTCATCTTAATCAAGTGATATGAGTAGTTGCCCTTTTTCCACAGCGTCTCCTTTTGCGATACTAATTTCTTTTACAATTCCGTCACCTGGGCATTTGAGAACATTCTCCATTTTCATGGCCTCAAGGATTAACAGTTGGCTGTCTTTTTCTACTTGGTCGCCTTCTTTCACCATGATTTCAAGGACCAGTCCTGGCATTGGAGCTTTGATGTCTTTGATTACAACATTTGCTTCAGCAGTAAAACCCAATTCATCAATGAGTATGTCTAATTTATCTTCGATGACAACTGTATGTTGTTTGCCATCTATGCTAAGTGTGACAACTTTACTATCCAAATCAATGTCAAGCAGTTCTGCTTTCACAGAAGCATTACCGTCAATTAAATGAAGTTTGTGATCAGTAGAGATGACATCTAACTTGTCAATATCTTCCTTTGTCAGTTCAAACTGTGACGAGTCTATATTAAGTCTATACATTTAAGATCCTTTAAAGTTTGCTTTACGTTTTTCGATAAAGGCGGTCGCGCCTTCTTGGAAATCTTCGCTCAAGGTCAAATCTCTGAATCCGTCTAGTTCGACTTGGTAGCCGTTTTTAGATTCGTCAATTGCTGCATTGATGGCTTCGATAGATTTTGCTACAGCTAAAGGTGCTTTTGCAGCTATTTTTTCTATGATTTCAATTGCCTTATCTACTTCAGTACCAGGCTCTACCACATGATTAGCTAGCCCAATTTCTAACGCTTTTGCAGCAGAGATCATGTCCCCAGTCAAGGTATATTCCATTGCTCTGCCTTTGCCGATTAATTGGGTCAATCTTTGTGTACCACCATAACCAGGTATCAAACCTAAGTTGACTTCTGGTTGGCCAAATCTCGCTTTCTCACTAGCTACACGTATGTGACAAGCCATGGCTAATTCACATCCGCCGCCAAGTGCGAATCCATTGACAGCAGCAATAATCGGCTTATGGAAATTTTCTATTTTAAAGAATGTGTCGTGGCCTCGTTTTGCTAGACCTTCACCACCAGAACCAGTGGGTAAGTCAAGAAACTCTTTAATGTCTGCACCTGCAACAAATGCTTTTTCACCAGCACCGGTGAAGACAACACCTTTGAGTCCATCTCGAGATGGTAAGTCTTCATCCAGTAAATTGATAAGATCAACAAACACTGAATTGTTTAGTGCATTCAATGCTTGAGGCCTATTGATGGTGACAACGACAACACCATTTCTATCTTCTACTAAGATACTTTCGTATGACATAGATTATACTTTTTCTAAAACAATTGAAGATGCACCTCCGCCTCCATTACAGATTGCAGCGACACCTTTTGATCCACCTTTTTGGTGCATGACATTGCACAAGGTTGAAATGATTCTTGCGCCGGAGCAACCAAGCGGATGACCAATGGATACTGCACCTCCAAATACATTTACTTTCGAGGGATCGACTTCGAGTAACTTATTATAAGCTAATGGTACTACACTAAATGCTTCATTCACTTCAAAGTAGTCGATATCACTGATTGAATAACCTGCTCTTTCTAAAGCAATTGGAGTTGCTTTGGTTGGCGCTGTTGTAAACCATTCTGGTTCGTGTGCAGCATCTGCAAAGGATACGATTCTTGCAATCGGAGTCAGACCCAATTCTTTGACTTTAGACTCACTTGCTAAGATGATTGCAGCAGCTCCGTCATTTATGGTAGATGCGTTTGCCGCTGTGACTGTACCATCTTTGGTAAATGCTGGTCTCAACTGTGGGATTTTTTCAAACTTAACTTTCTTCGGTTCCTCATCTTCTGTCATGATGATTGGATCTCCTTTCCGTTGTGGAATGGTGACTGGTGCGATTTCAGAACTAAACTGTCCTGATTCAGTAGCTGCAATGGCATTTTTATAAGAGTTTATCGCGTAATTATCTTGGTCTTCACGAGAGATGTTGTATTCTTTGGCAGTTGCATCTCCAAAAGCTCCCATGACGCCTTGGTCAAACGCATCGATCAATCCATCTTTTGCTAATCCATCAATCAATGTACTGTCTCCGTATTTATAACCGAATCTTGCTTTTGGTACATAGTATGGTACGGAGGACATGTTTTCCATTCCACCAGCAACAACAAGATGATTGTGGCCAAGCATAATGGACTGCGCACCAAACATGATTGATTTTGCACCTGAAGAACAGACTTTGTTGACTGTTGTGCAAGGTACCGTATTTGGTATGCCAGCATATATGGAAGCTTGTCTTGCTGGTGCTTGACCTAGATTTGCCGAACAAACATTGCCCATAAATACTTCGTCGATGGCACTTGCTTCTACATTAGCTTTTTCTAACGCCGCTTTAATGGCAATTGATCCGAGCTTTGTCGCTGAGATCGATGCTAGCCTTCCGCCAAAACTTCCAAGAGGTGTTCTAAGTGCAGCACATATATAAACTGTTTCCATTTATTGAATTTATTGCTATAAAAATACCATAATTGCAAGAAGGAAAAGCTTTCTACATTTTAAATGATGTCAATTTTGGAATTCTTGACCCATACCAAGAAAAGAACTCACCATCCACTAATTGAATATCTGTAGACGGAAAGTGTTCACGTAATTCTTGTATGTCAGATTGTTTGAATGGATAAGGTTCTGACGATAAGAGGATTACATTTGGATTGAGACTTTGGATTTCTTCTATACTTGTTTCTGGATATCTCTCTTTTTGATGGAAGACATTCGCAAATCCAAGTCTTTTCATAATGTCATGGATATATGTGTTTTTACCAACTGACATGTATGGTTTCTTCCAAATGAGATAAGCTGCTGTTTTATTCATCGATATCTTGTTTGTTTCCAATACCTTCTCAGATTCTCTAATGATTGCTTCAATTAAAGACGGTTTAGCACAAATTTTGCCTATCTGTTTGATGAAATCATATGACTCTTGTAAAGAGCTGATATCGCTCACGTAGACAGGAATATACTTTTCAAGTTGTTCTATATCTTCTTTGTTGTTTTCTTCTTTATTGGCAAATATGAGGTCAGGTTTAAGAGCCAGAATTGCGTCAATGTGAAGCATTTTGGTACCTCCAATCATAGGTGTATTCAGTTTGATTTCTTGTGGATGAATGCAAAATTTAGTTCTGCAAACGATCTTTTCTATTCCGAATAGATCTGCCAATAACTCTGTATGTGATGGAACCAATGATACGATTCTTGATAAAGGTTGATGTACATTGACTTTACGGCCGATTTCATCTGTTAGGATCATTGTTAAAAAAATATTTTTTAGCAGATGCAACTTAGTTAAATTTATACAGTCATTAGCACAGAAACTACCTACTGTATTGGAAAAACTGAACTACCATAAGGAGTTGATAGAAAGTTGCAAAGCTGGAAATCGGTCGGCACAATTCAAATTGTATCGGATGTATTCTAAGGCAATGTACAATACTTGTGTCCGTATGATGAATGACAACATGGATGCAGAAGATGCGATGCAACTGGCTTTTATTAAAGTATTCAAGAACATAAAGCAATATGAATACAAATCAACACCTGGAGCATGGATAAAGCGAATTGTAGTAAATAGTTGTTTGGACCAATTAAAGAAAAAGAAAATTCATTTTGAAGAAATTAATGATCGAACAGAAGTGGTAGAAGAAGAAACAGTAGAACCGAATTATAACATTGATATGATCAAGAATGCAATGGCAAAATTAGCACCTGGCTATCGAGCAGTGTTTAATTTATATGCTATTGAAGGATATGATCATAAGGAAATTGCTGGAATATTGGAGACGTCAGAAGCAAATTCAAAATCTCAATACAGTAGAGCAAAGCAACATTTAAAGAAAATCATATCAGAATCAACAAGCTATGAAGCAGGATAAACTCGAACAATTCATCCAAGAAAATCGAGCAAAGTTTGATAATGAGGAAGTACCTCCAATGCTTTGGCAAGTCATTGAAGATGAATTAAAACCGCCGAAAGCCAAGATGTTTTCACTTAAGTTCATCATGAGTATGGCAGCTAGTGCTGTGGTATTGCTCTGCTGTGGCTTGGCGATCGGAATGCAAATGGCAAAGCCAGAGTTAGAAGAAAGAATCATGGCAGTTCACCCTGACTTTATGGAAGCTGAGCAACACTACAAACACCAAGTGAATCTAAAGTTGAATCAAGCGAGATCATTGGGCGGTCAGCAGCATGTTGAGAGTGATCTAAATCAATTGGATGCTGTGTATCAGGAATTGAAAAACGAATTGTTGAATAATGGTGTACAAAGTGATGAAGTGATTGTTGAAGCGATGATCGATCACTATAAATCAAAATTGGAAGTACTAGAAGTAGTGCTTGAAAAATTAGAACAGAAAAATTTAAATATAAATAGATCAGATTATGAGAATGTCGAATTATAATTTTCGAAACTACCTTAGCCTCTTTATTCTGTCTTTCATTATTAACAGCAGTTATGCTGATGCTGTCCATGACAGAGAATATGAAAAGAAAATTACCAAGGAGTTTAACATCAATTCTGATGCCTTGATCGAATTTGATACGCGTCATGGTGATATAAACATCAAACACGGTGATTCTAATAAAGCGTATTTTGAGGTGACAATCAGCACTAACGCAGATGATGAAGAAGATGCTGAACGAATATTTAATGGTATAGATGTAGATTTTAGTGATTCAAAATCAACTGTGTCTGTGACAACAGATGTCGAGTTGAGTACTAACAGAGGCGGTTGGTTGAGTAGTCTTTTTGGAGGAGGAAGTACAAACATTAACTTTCAGATAGACATAGATGTACGATTACCCAGGACAGTCGAATTAGACATAGAACATGCTTTTGGTGATGTCTTTATTCCCGAAATGGATAATGAAATTGAAGTAGATATAAGACATGGAGAGGGTCGTATAGCAACGATAAATGCTGACGCGGTTGTTGATATCAGGCATGGAGAAATAAATATGAAAGATGTTCAAAATTTAGAAATTGAATGTCATCATTCAGAATTTTATGGGGGTAATGCTAAAAACATTGATGTTGATATATCTCACTCTGATTTAGAAATGGAGAATGCAAAAAAGGTCGAGATCGATGGATCACACAGCGACTTTGTATTCAATAAGGTACACACTTTGGTGACAGACATTTCTCATTCTGATTTTGAGATTGAGGAATTAGAATTTGCAGAATTTGACACCAATTTTGGTGATGTCGAAATCGGCTTGCTTGTTCAAGAAGGAGTATTTGACATTCAGCATGGTAGCATAGAGATCGATGAAGTGGCGTCTACTGCCAGAAGACTTGAATTTGATGTGCAACATACGGGCGTCACTTTAGATATAGATGAAGATTTTTCTTTAGACTATGATGGGTCGCATGTGGAACCAAGAATAAAATATGACTTAGATTATTCTGAAAGAGATGACCGTTCGCACAGCTACAGATATATAGGGACATATGGGAGCTCTAATCCTAATTTACATATTGAAGTAGAAATTCAACATGGGAGTTTTAGGATCAATAACTAACTGTCAATGGTTTAGTAAGAAAGTAAAAGTTAAACAGGAGTGGTTGCTAATAGTAACCACTTTTTTTATTGATGTAATTCTTGTACGACTATTGATTTCACTTAGAGTTATTAGTTGTTCATAACTGGTTAAATTAGTTGGTTTGGATAGGGATGAATTGGATAGCTATTCTAGTGTCCTCATGAATTAATTCTGTCTGTTTACCACAGAATTTACAAACAAAGTTCGTATTTAAAACAGATGATTCCATAGCGCACCACTCGCAGGTAATTTGAATGGGGTGTTGCATGAAAATGACATCGAGTTGGTGTTTATCTTTAACAGTGTTCTGTATAAATGTACTATCGAAATTTATAGAATGACCATGGTGTATTTTAATTAACTTAATACCGTTTGAATTTATATTTCCAATATTAGTATCAATAAAAGAAATAATGCTGTTTTCAATGGAATCTTTCAATAGATTTTGGTCTTGGATATATTAAGTTCATTCAATTCTAATTTGATTAGCGAGGCATTATTTCTGCCAAAGATTAATGTATTAGAGTTTGGCAAATATTCTATATCTTTTATGTTGCCGCGTACATTAATTCCACTTTCAATGAGAGGGACGCTCTTAAATTTTCCTTCACCAAGATTTTTAATTAACATTCCTCTACCTGCGTCTGCTCTTCCTGTTTCAATTTCTGATTCGTATAAATTACCTCCAGCAACGATATCTTTTAATCCATCATTGTCAATGTCAACTGTGATGAATTCATTAATCGGTGCAAGTTGGCTTAAATTATCGAAAGGGTGAAAGTCAAAAGTACTAGAATTGTTTATGAAGACACCTGATTTAAATTCATTTACTGCTCTTCTAAATGATTTATTGATTTCTTCTTCTCCGTAAATATCTATTAAAGAAGAAGACGCAAATTGATTATAGTCTTCAAATTTCTTGGAGATATTTGGTATTTGTTCTGAAGAACACTGCCTACCTCTGACGGGGTAAAGCGTCGTGTCATTTTCAAAATAGTAGCCAAGTACAATGTCAGTGGTACCAGTTTGATCAAAATCACTACCAAAAATATGGAATGGTTTTTCTTTGTTTGCTTTATATTTATAATTAGTCCCTAAATTTCCAGCAAGAATATCTAAGTCTCCATCGTTGTCGATATCCTCAATTTTAATTGTATTCCACCAACCGATTAATTGGTCAAGTTTATACCTTGATGTCTCATCGATGAATGTTCCATCATTGGATTGAATATAGACTTTTAATGATTCCCACTCACCAGATAAAACAACGTCTATTTTGCCGTCGTTATTTATGTCTTCAAGTTCGGCATCTGTGATCATTCCAATGTTTTTTAGATCTGGACATAGCGTAGAGGTCATATCTGTAAAATTTCCTTCTTTATCATTCATTAGAATGGCACTTGAAGCTGGCAGGGGATAACTATGTGGACGATGTCTACCAAAAACAAGTAAATCTTGCCACCCATCTTCATTCAAGTCTATTGATTTAACGGTAGATGCAGGCCAATGTAAGTTTGGTAAATTCGGGTGTCTAACAAATGAATTCCCAGTGCTTATGTATAAACGGTCTTGATAGTATTTTGACTTAGGATTGAATTCATTGCCTGCACTTGCGATATAGATGTCATTCAAACCATCATTATTTGCATCAAATATGACAGCATCACCATCTTCAAATATTTTGTCAGTTGTAAAGATATTTGGTATCCATTTTTTAAGTTCTCCTTTAGCGGAACCTAAGAGAAAATAAGAGGGGTTATCTACAGAGGAGCCAATAAATAAATCTGGAATATTATCATTGTTTATATCGCCTTTTGTTAAACATGGACCAGATGTAGACATTTTATGTGGAAGTAGCACTTGCACTTCATAGTCATCAAATTCATTTTCTACATGCATGAATTCATCTAATGCTGTTTGCGTAAATAGTGTGTTCTTTTTTTTATTTGTTTCAGTGTAAGAGTCAGGGGCATAAACGATATTGTTGAGTGTATTGAGTTCCAATTGTTTAGTTTGCTGAATCTTCTGGTTGGGCCATTTGATTTTTACTTCGAGTTGTGTGTCAGCAAATATTCCTGGTATGCCAAAGTGCAGCACTTTAGATGTACCGGAAGCATATCCGCGGGATCTTAAGTATTGTTTTTGGCCAATTAATTTTCCATCAGAATACAAGCTTAAAACTGACCCCACAGGATCATTATTTAGATAGCCACTCAATGATAGTTTTATATATGAACTTTTGGAGGTAGACTGGTTTTGATATAGTGTTGCCTCTTTGTCAATGTTATTTGTTACGATGTCTACATAACCATCATTGTTTAAATCTGCATATGAAGCGCCTGAGGAAAAGGTCAAAGGATTATTTACAATCTCTACCGTAATATTTTCAAAATTCAAATCACCATGATTCAAGTGAAATTGGTTTTTAACTGGATTTGAATTAGCATTTAATTCTTCCTGCTTTAACGTTCTATTTGCATTTTGTTGGCTTGATATTTCCTTGCGTATTTTTGACATCTCTTTTCTAAAATCTTTATCCAAAAGATCTTTATAGTAGCCATTGGCAATAAATAAATCTTGATTAGAGTCATTATTGAAATCAAGAAATAGGGTTGACCAGGACCAATCTGAACGGTTAATATCCAAATGCTGGCCTATTTCGACAAATGTATTTTTATCGTGTTTTAGCTGCATCATATTTCGCATGAATTGATATCCGTAGCCATTTTCTGCTCTTGACCAGAATAATTTTGGATTCATGGTTGCCATTTGGGTTTTTTCTCGGTAGTTGTTTGTGGATAGCATCTCAGTTGTAAAAAGATCCAACATTCCATCGTTGTTAATGTCTGCCACATCAGATCCCATACTTGATAACGAAAAGTGATCGAAGAAATCAGAAATCCTATCCGTAAAAGTACCGTCCTTATTGTTGATGTAAAGACGATCAGGTTCGCCATGATCTACAGCTACATAAATATCTTGATAGCCGTCTTCATTGAAATCTGATGTAATAAAGCTCAGTGTCCATCCGTAATTCAAAATGCCACTTTTTTCTGTGACATCAACAAAGGAATTATTTCCAATATTCTCATATAACTTGTCACTCCATTTTAAGGGTGGATTTTTCCAATTATTGAAATGCTCATTAGTGGGAATTCTTCTTACAAGTGGATGATTCCCTACGAATAAATCGTTATCACCATCATTATCATAATCAAAGAAAGCAGAGTGTATGCCATAGCCATTGTCGTTGATTCCATATTCTGCTGCCCTCTCAGTGAATGTGTTGTCCTTGTTGTTGACAAACAATTGATTTTCTCGTTTTAAGGGGTCATTACTCAAAGCTCTAGTCACATAAATATCTTCGAAGCCATCATTGTTGATGTCTGTAAAAACGGCACCATTGGCCCAGCTTTTTGCTGATGAAATATTTGCGGATATAGAGATATCTTTAAATTCAAAATTGCCTTTATTTAAAAAGAGCTTATTGTCAGTTGCGTTGCCTACAAAGAAGACATCTTGTAGTCCATCATTATTAACATCTCCAATGGCCACACCCGCGCCATTATAAATATTAATGTATTTAGAATAACTAGGTAAATTATAGCCTTCAAGTTTGTTGATAAAATCAATATTCTGTGGAGTAAAAACAACTTCACTTATTGAGTTCGCTGTGTCATTTTCTGGTTCTGTTTGGTCATCTTGACAACCATAAGTAAATAGGATAATAAATAGTAAGTAGTGTGAATATTTAAATTGGCACAACATTATTTATTGGTTAATTTCAATTAATTGGACTTTATCATTATTATTTCCCACAAGGATGCATTTCTTTCCATTAACCGTAATTTTAGCTAAATCACGAACATCTTTATTTACAAAAAAGCCTGATTCAAAAGTAGGAATAGCAGTAAAATTTGCAGTCCCATTGCCTTTTAAAAAGAGACCTGTACCTGCATCATAGCTTGCGGTTTCAATTTCTGTCGTAAACAAGTTGCCAGCTACTATAATATCTAAATGAGAATCTTCGTCAAAATCTTCGATCAATATGTCTTGGATTGGGGCTGCTTGAGCGTGTCTTGGTAATGTATGTTTGACAAATGTACCATTCTTATTTTCGAAATAGACACTGCTAAAATCAGTAATAGAATAATGCAGTGACTTATCTAATTTTTCTTCGGAATAAACATCTTTTAAAGAAGCCAGTGCAAATTCTTCATATTTTGGAAATTTATCTTTAATAAATGGCATCTGCTGAGTAGAGCAGTCTTTGCCCCTGAGAGCGTATTGCTCTCCTTCTTTGTCAGTTTTTGCCAACACTATATCCCCAGTTCCATTTTCATCAAAATCATTAAAGAATATGTCTAAAGGATGTTCTTTTGATGCATGAAATTTATTGTTCAATCCAAGATTGCCTGTAATAAGATCTAGATCACCGTCATTGTCCATGTCTTTTGCGGCGATACTAAACCACCATCCTCTTGTGTCTTGAGAGAAATAGTCGTCCGTTCGATTAACAAATTTACCGTCTGATTGTATGAATATTTCAACCCTCATCCATTCTCCAACTAATACTAAATCTAATAAATCATCATTATTTAAATCACACCAACTAAAATCTGTTACCATTCCAATTTTTTGTAAATCAGGACTAAGTTGATTAATGACATTAATGAAACGGTTTCCATCATTTCTTAGCAGCAAACTATTCGGCGCTTGTGGGTAATTCCCAGGTGTTACTCGACCGCCCACAAATAAATCTAAATCACCATCATTGTCAAAGTCAGCTTCTTTTACTCGTGAGCCACTAGATCTGATTACGGGTAGCATTCCTTTAGCTAATGTGAAATTTCCTGCACCATCATTATTATAAAGTCTGTCTTGTGTCTCTGGTGAATGTTGATTGACATCTCCACCGCCTCCTGAGACTACATATAAATCCTTGTCACCATCCTTGTCGTAATCAAAGAATACGGAACCTATATCCTCATAGCCAGATGCAAAAACAGGAGTTCCAGTAAAACTTCCTGATTTATTTTGAAGGTAAATACTAGCTCTTTGTCCTTTTGCCCCTCCAACAAAAAAATCATCTAATTGATCATTATTGACATCAGCAACAGAAATATGAGGTCCATGGCTTGATTGTTTATGAGGCAGCAAGACTTCAGTTTTGAAATCCCAGAAATTATTTTCTTTATGAGTTGGTAAGTCTACTGAAACTTCAGTGAAAAGTCTTGTCTTGGTTGCGCTTGATTTTTTAGTATCCTGACTAATGGTCTTGTTGTCCTGTGCCATTGAAATATCAATAGGAATTACTTGATTCACCTTTATATTATAGAGTGTAAGCGTATTTCCATAAATCCATTCAATTTTTACACTATCCACTGTGGTTGTATTCTCCAGACCAAAATGGACAAGGTTTTCCATACAACTCAAATACCCTCTAGTAGGATGGTATTCAATGTATTGTTCAGCATCCTTAGTATAGAGTGTAAATTTTGTGTTTAGATTTTGAGGGTTGTGGCCGATCTTAAAGTTTAGATAATTATATGATCCTTTTTCTACAGATAGATTTCTATAAAGAAAAGCTTCACTATTTATATTATTGATGACTATATCAAGATCTCCATCATTGTCTAAATCGCCATAAGCTGCTCCGTTAGAAAATGATTTGTCATGAAATCCCCATTCTTCAGATACGTTTTCAAAATTAAAGTTTCCGTGATTTTGGAATAGATAATTTCTCAATGGAGTAGACGGGAATTTACTCAGATTTTCAACGGGTTTATTTTCTTGATCGTTATTTAATTTCTCTTGTACAATTTGTCTAGTCTCAATAGCTAGGTCTCTATTTTTCGTATCTTTTAAAAAACCATTAGTCACAAAGTAGTCTTTTCTGCCATCCATATTAAAGTCAGCAAACAATGATGCCCAACTCCAATCGGTTTGTGTTAGATTTAAAAGTTGACCAATATCGCTGAATGTCCCATTTCCATTATTCATCTGAAACATATTGAACATAAATTGTTCCTGATTATTCAATTTTTCTGTGAGAAATAAGAATTTGCCTTCATTCATAGGCGCCATTAACGTCTTATTCCGTAATCTATCTGGCGCAACCATATCTACTACAGCAATGTCAGGCCAACTATCATTGTTGAAGTCTGCGATATCAAGTCCCATACTAAACTGAGAATTATGACCTAAACGAGATTTATTTTCATTTGTAAATACACCATTTTTATTGATATAGAAAAAATCAGGTTTCCAATAATCATTTGAGACGTAAAGATCAACATCACCATCTTTTTCGATATCGCTCGCTTTAATACCTAAACCATAACCCCAATCATCGAGGTTAACGGAAGCGGTTTTTTGCTCAAACTGTTGCCCCTTGTTTTGATAGAATTTATTAGACAATTCTTTATCAAAGGAAGGCGAATTAGAATAGTTTTCTATTTTGGAATACAATTTAGTAAATGAGCGTGTCCCTTTGAAGCGATTGGTGAAATCTGTATTGTTAGCAAGAAAGAGATCGATGAGTCCATCCTTGTTGGAGTCGAAAAAAACAGACTGATTTGAATACGATTGATCCTGAAGATTGAATTTTTCAGAAGATTCTTGGAAAGAGTTGTCCTTCATATTAATGTAAAGATGATTTCTTTTATTTAGGTAGACACCTGAATATCCAGAATGACAGATGTAAATATCCAACCAACCATCATTGTTTATGTCAATGAAATTAACGCCTGTTGACCAAAACTCTTTATCTCCTATACCTGCGAATTCGCTAATGTCTTCGAATTGCATGTCACCTTTATTTAAATACAATTTATTTGCAACATTATTGCCTGTAAACAATATATCAGATAACCCATCATTATTAATATCACCTATTGCAACACCTCCACCATTATAATAATAATCGTAAATATTGAGATGCATATTTGGATAGTCGACTATATCGTTTTGGAATAAAATCTTGCTGTGATTGGAATCGACTTTCTCGAAGAGATTGTCACCTCTCATTGCTTTATTTCCGTTATCATCGGTACAGCCTATAATACTAACTAAATATAGGAACCAAAGTAAATTAAAAAAGACCCCAGGATTACCTGAGGTCTTCTTTCTATTTTTATGTATCCAATGGGTATTAGATCTCGTCATTTTTATACATGCCAATTAGATGCAACCAGTAAGCTAGTATTGGGGTAGCTATTGCACCACCAATGATATCTGTTAATGTTAATGTACCTGTAAGTACGACACTACCAATGCTCAACATCAAACCTAAACCTAAGGCTACCAATAAAGACTTTTTAAATACGTCTGCATTGAATAAAGGCTTATTAAAATCTAATGATAAATTACCTTGATCCGTTGCAAGAGAACCTTCTTTTCTGATGATCATAGTCGTACCGAAGCTTAGAAGTAATAGACCTAGTGTGATTAGACCCCATTCACTGGCTGTTGGTATCGTTGCTACATCACAAGAATCACAAGCTAAAGAAGCTGGTGCTTCAGGTGTCAATGCGTATGCTGTATTGGCTACTGAAGCGACTCTTCCACTTTCTATTTGGACTTCAACCCAACCAAAATGTGTATTGCCAGCTTGGTCAAACTGAACAGGAATGAAACTACTGCTGCCAACTGGAACTGGACCACCATCAAAAGTCAAGTCATTTCCTTGTAGGGTACCTGCATAAGCAGAATTTAGTCTGCTGAATACATAAGAACCTCCTTGAAATTCATCGGAAGCTGATACAAAACCAGATGCGCAATCCAGTGCAGCGATACCACCATAAATAGCTCCTCCCGGAGAATTGTAGGTTACATCAAAACCAAAGGCTGCACCTGAAGATAAGTTGGTGAAATCTACACCAAAAAGACCAACAAAATTTGCAATTTCTGATCCCCCTGTACTGCTCCATCTCCTTACGACACCTCCATTCCATAAATTGAATTCGTCATCGCCATCACAGTCCATATCTATACCTGCAGAACTTATGCCAAAAGATTGGACTATATTAACAGGTAATGAACCACCTCCAGTGGTGCCCACTGTAGTTCCGAATGATGTACTAGATGCAATAAGGATGGCATCTGGATTTCGGACATCAAGATCAGTTGGTAAATCACACGAATTTGTACCCAAATTTGGATTACAAATCAAACCTGCGTCACTCAATACTTGTGCTTGACTAGACGTGGGGAGGGCACCCAATAAAAACATTGATGGTGCTACTTTTGCAAGACTTTTTATCTTGCTTTTCGTTTGTTCAGATATTATATCTGTATTGTGTTTATATAATTTAGACAGTTTA
Source organism: uncultured Saprospiraceae bacterium (assembly GCA_937997635.1). GTDB lineage: Bacteria > Bacteroidota > Bacteroidia > Chitinophagales > Saprospiraceae > CALFUK01. Next base: position 28,459 of record CALLFA010000166.1, read on the forward strand.
TGGTTCATTTTAGCTTTTTAAAGGGTTGAAAAATGAAAGTTGATCTAATTGACTTGGTGACAGACGTTGGCTGATTAATCTAAATGCTTCTTTAGCAATAATAAGACCATTCATTTCGCTTAAATCTAGTCTGGCACTCGGATTTTCTATAGAGTTTAAATCCTTTCGTATAGCACTTTTCTGATCTTCACTTACTGAAAGTGTATTGTTAATCTGTACCATGAAATTTTCTGCAGTCATCTTAACCCACTTTTGGTACTGTTGAGGGGTAATCGATCTGGTACTTTGGGAGGCCTGTTGACTTTGTGCAATTGCAGTATTACCAATAGACATACAAATCACCAAAGAGAAGAGAGTGATAATTTTAATTAAGTTCTGTTTCATCTATGTAATGTTTAATAGGAGTATGTTTATTAACGAATATATCTATTTGTCCATATCAACAGGGAATGTTACATGGAGATTTTAAATATATTTATTTTCTTAATGCGTAGTCTATTGTTTGTTAATGTGCTCTCTTCGGAGGTTTTTTTCTACTGCTTGTTTCATTTTTGACTCATCTAAGGCATATTCACTCCCTAGGAATTTAGTGATTGCTTGTATTGTATCATTTGGATTTTGTATGGTGTCGTTGTATTTCACATCGAGAACCTCGACATTTGGCATCCGTTGAGACCACTTATCAAATATCTGTAGCATTCTTTTGAATGATTGAGCAACTGATTTTTGGTCTCTCTGAGGAGGCTTTTCTAGTCTCGACAACATTTTTTCTTGCGAGCTTATTATTTCTCCGATAGGACGTCGCATAAATATGATTTTGTATGAGAACTTTAGAGGAAGTGTATTCAGCAAATGGACGATTATCTTTACAACTTCACCATTTATGTCATTGAGCACAGAATTGTCTTTATGCAGACTTTTGATTTTTTCATGTTCGTAGTAACCTCTTTGGTTGCTTTCATCAGCCTGTCTTACATTGTCAGTAAACGGTTTAATGCCTCCCATTTCTAACATTCTCATCATCATAGAGGTCCCTGATCTTGGCAATCCAGAAACAATTACAATTTCTTTTTCAGTCATCTTAATCAATTGCTGTCTTGCTTCTTCAGCCTCACTTGGCTTGTTTTGACCGACTAGACTTTGATTCATTCTTGTTAGTGCCTTTTTCTCTAGGGTTTCAAACTTCAGTACCTCCTGATAGGCACGCAAGGCAGATTCATTATCACCAAGTTTATCTAAACAGTTGCCAAGCAATAAGTGAGCTTTAGGCTGATAATAGATCAAAGAAATAGATTCTATTAATTTGTCTGCAGCTGATTGATAGTCACGTAAATTGAAATTTGTAACGCCTAGACCATAGTATGCATGGTGATTTGCTGGTTCTATTTCGAGGCATTTTTCAAACACACGTTCTGCGTCGTGCCATTGATTTAGCCGCATATGTGTGTAGCCAAGGTGTAATAGTAATTCAGGATTTGTTTTTGTGAGGGATTCAGCTTTTAATAAATTTTCTAATGCTAATTCTGGTTTGTCATCCATTAATAAAATAGTAGCCTCAAGTACTAAAATATTAGGGCCTTGCAACTTAGAATTTGTTTTTAATATGCTTAAGACATCCTTTGCTTTCTGGACCTCATTAAAACTGCGGTATAGATTTGCAAGAGAAAAACCGTAGCGAATCTGGTCAGTATTTTCATGAAATAATGTTTCTATAAGCGGCAAGGCTTCTCTTGATTTATTGCCGTCAATATAGGAGAGCGCAAGCCAATAATTACACTCATTAATAGTCTTTTTGATGGCTTTCTCTGTATCTTCATCTGGCTTCTCGATGTATCCCAATTCGATCAATTGATCCATTGCTTCTTTGTCAACGAAAGAATCTTTACGCAAGTGCTCCGGATGAACACCAGCTTCACCTTCGACCGTCTCCCAACTGTCAATATACTCAACCTCAACTGGGTCTTGAAAGATATCCGTCAATGGTTTGCCGTCCATATCTTTGGCAACTGGCAATCCAGCAATACTCAAAATCGTAGGTGTTATATCTATTAAGCTAGCACCATAAATTCGTTGATCTTTTTTAATGTTCGGTCCTTTTGCTATAAATATACCTAAGGGATTATGTTCCAGAGCAGGACCTGCAGGAATCTTAGGCACGACATCTGGTCGCATATGGTCAGGATGAAATCCATGATCAGAAAGTATAATGACAGTCGTGTTTTCGTCAGTATGACTAAGTAGGTGTCCCAACATCAAATCGTGAAATCTATAGCCAGCGTTCACAACATTCGAAAATGCTTGATACATTTCTTTATCAATGTGTGGTCGATGCGGCGGGTGATATCTCATGAAACCATGCCCAAAATGATCAATGCCGTCATAGTAGACACCCAGAAAATCCCACTCCTCATTTTCCAAAATATAACTAGCAGCAGAATGGATGGACGAACAGTCTGCAATTGTTTTTCTCAATGAATTTATTCTACCTTGAAATTTTGGATCTTTCTGGTCGATCAAATGCCCTTCTGGCATGAATGGTTGTAGGTGATTCTCTGTTAGTTCATATGGATGTACTCTAAGAGCAGCAAATAATGGATGCATCTTTTTGGGGTGAACCACTGCAGACATCATAGGCCAGCTGTCAAAACTGGAAATATCTTTTGGCACATAGGCTTTTTGATAAAAATTTGAAATTGCTATTCCATTTATAGGCTCAGCAGGATGAGATGGCCACCATCCTATCGTATGCACCTTATATTGCTCTTGCATTAATATGTTCCAAATAGCCTTACACTTACGAGAAGTATTCAATACTGGTTGAATCCCAGAATTATCAGGTTTTGGTTCTGTAAATCCTAAAATTCCATGTTTATAAGGTCTTTTCCCAGTTGCGATACTCGTCCATAACATGGGAGATAGTGGAGGGTCAAGAGTTGCTAAGTTGCCAATGACACCTTCATTAATCAATTTTTCCGTGTGGGGCATTAATCCTTTATCAATCAGAGGATGTATGGCTTTCCAATCTGCTCCGTCCCATCCAATAACCAAAATCTTCTTTTTACTCATCTTCCTTTTTTTGTTTATTTTGATCTTTCTTCTGCACCAAACTCAACACCTTGCCATTGACAATGGGAGGGATGATTCTAATATCTTTGCTATCCATACCCATTTTCTTCATTCTCCAAACCATGATTCCTTTGTAGCCAGCCGCTATAAGGCCAAGTGAACCTTTCATAGGAATGTCATATTGTTTGTTATGCTGCTTCTCCTCCATAATTTAGAATTGTCTTGAATATTGAAAATTGCCAACTTATTTTTTAAAACTTATTTAAAACTTATGTAAAAATGATATATTGAATTTAAAATCAAATGTAATCATTTGATGTGCATACAATTTCAGTTTTAAATATTTTTTTACATATGACATATCTACAACAATTTAAGCTGCTAACAACATCTGTTTTTATTATATTTCTCACAGCTTCCTCTTACAATATTTCATCCGCGCAAGTTAGCCCTTTGGATGAACTCGTGAATATATATCATAAGAATAGTGATTTGAATTCGCAGAATTTTAGAATTACCTCCAGTCACACTAGTACTAGAAGTGGTCTGACGCATTATTATATGATGCAGACCCATGAGGGAATTGATATTTTTAATGCGCAGAGTAGTGTTCACATAAATCGTGAAGGAACAACACTTCATTCAACAGACAGATCAGTCAAGTACACAGCACCTAAGAAAAAAAGTCTAGCATTTGGACCTGAAGAAGCCTTATCTAAAGTAGCAGCTCATTTTGAGATGTCAGCAAAAGGAAAGACTACGGTAGTGTCATCAGAACCAACGAAAAATAGATTCCACAATTTGGAAAATGAAGCAATCTCTAAGCTTCCGATTAACTCTAATGTTATTTATTATCCAGTTGACGGCACTCTAAAGTTGGGATGGCAAATCGTATTTGAAAAGGCTGACGATTTTTGGTGGTGGGACGTCATTGTAGATGCAAATACAGGTGACATCTTAAATAAAACCAGTTATACAACGTCGTGTAATTTTGGACACGGACATAGTTGTGCTGCTGAAGGACATGAGCATCAAATGCATGAGAATGTTGATCACAATAGCAATAGCAATGAAAGTCATGCACATTTGAATCAAACGAAAAATCAAGCAAAGTCAACTAGTAGTGAAAGTCAGTCAAAGAATTCACATGCGTCGTCTTCAATAATGTCTGCGACTTACAACGTGTATGCCATGCCATTGGAAAGTCCAGCTGATGGCCCAAGAAGTATCGTCACAGATCCTTGGCTAGTAGCACTTAATGCCTCACCACAAGGCTGGCATGATTTTAATGGGACTGAACTGACAAGAACATTTGGCAATAATGTGCGAGCAGCAACAGACCTTGATAACAATGACGGGCCAGATCAACCTCTGCCTGATGGAGGGTCGACCTTCAACTTTGATTTCCCTATTGATTTGACCATGGACCCATTGACATACACTGACGCTTCCGTTACGAATTTATTCTATTGGAATAATGTCATACACGATGTTATGTACCAATATGGATTTGATGAACCTTCAGGGAATTTCCAATTCAGTAATTATGGGAATGCACCTGGATTAGAAGGGGATTTTGTCAATGCTGATGCTCTTGACGGATCTAATGTAAATAATGCAACTTTTGGTACGCCTGTGGATGGGAACGGGGCTGCGTCGAGACCAAGAATGTCGATGTTTAGATGGCTTGCCCCAGGAAGTTCAACATTTGAAGTTAACTCTCCCAATTCAATCGCTGATATTTATTTTTCAGTAGGTGCATCATTTGGTGCACAAGACGCTACAGTTACAGGGGACCTAGTCATAGTGGACGATGGAGGAGCAAATAATCTTCCATCTGAAGGTTGTGACCCCCTTATTAATGGTGCTGCGATTAATGGAAATATTGCCTTAATCGACAGAGGTGTTTGCGAATTTGATACGAAGGTAGCAAATGCTGAAGCTGAAGGTGCGATTGCTGCTATAGTATGTAACAATACAGGAGGACCTCCAGTAGGTATGCCAGGTGATGGCGATCCAGACGTTACTATTCCATCTGCGATGATTTCTCAAGACGATTGTGACATCATTAAAGCTAATCTTCCTGGCGTCAATGTCACATTGAACCTATCAACGTCGACAGGGCCAGATTTGGATTCAGATTTGGATAATGTCATTATTGCGCATGAGTATGGACATGGCATTTCTTTTAGATTGATCGGTGGATTCGCTACCAATTGTTTAGCAAGTATTGAACAGCAAGGAGAAGGATGGAGTGATTATTTTGGTTTATGGATGACAATGAAGCCAAGCGATTTTGCTGATGAGCCTAGAGCTGTTGGTACATATGTCTTAGGAGAAGGAGATAGTGATGATGGAGGGGCTGGCATTCGACCTTTCTTTTATTCGAGAGATATGACATTAAATACGGCAACATATAATGATATATCAGCCCCAGGAATTTTGGCTCCCCATGGTATAGGTACAATATGGTGCGTCATGCTCTGGGATATGACCTGGAATTTGGTAGATGCACATGGTTTCGATACAGATTTTTACAATGGTACAGGTGGAAACAATATAGCTTTGGCTCTAGTCATCGAAGGCTTAAAGTTAACGCCTTGTAATCCTGGATTTGTAGATGCGAGAGATGCTATTCTCGCTGCTGATCAAGCGTTATATGGCGGAGCTAATGAATGCTTAATCTGGGATGCGTTCGCAAGAAGAGGATTAGGAGTAGGAGCAAGTCAAGGTGATGCATTTGATCGAGCTGATGGTATTGAGTCTTTTGATACTCCGGCGACTTGTGGTTCACTTGGTTGCACAGACCCTGCAGCTGAAAACCAAGACCCTATGGCTACGATGGACGATTCTTCTTGTACCTACTGTTCTGATGGAGTGATGAATGGTGATGAAACTGGTGTTGATTGCGGTGGATCTGGTCCTAATTGTCCTGCATGTCCTACATGCATGGATGGTATGATGAATGGATCAGAAACAGGTGTAGATTGCGGCGGCCCTGACTGTCCTTCTTGTGCTTCGTGCTCTGATGGAGTGATGAATGGTGATGAATCTGGTATTGACTGTGGTGGATCTATGTGTCCAGCATGTCCATGTACTGATGTTACTTTAACATACCCGAGTCCGTCAATCATCCCTAATGGAACAGACAAATGGGTAGATCAATTTATCATGATCAATGGTGGAAGTACACCAGTCCAAATCCAATCTGGTAGCAACGTTAAATTAAGAGCTGGACAGTTCATTGATGTTCAACCTCAATTTGAAGTACAGCAAGGTGCTGAGGTACTGTTAGATATAGACCCTTGCAACTAAATTAAAAGATATCTTTGTGTTTTAAGGACCCCTCATCGAAGGGGTCTTTTTTTATTTCCCTTTATTTCTGCATTTTTGGAATCTTAAACGATTAGAATAAACGTATATGAAAGTAAAGTTTTGTGGTGCTGCACAGCAAGTAACAGGGAGTTCTCATCTGATTACATTAGATGACGGGTATAAAATATTATTGGATTGTGGACTTCATCAGGGAGGTAAGAATGCATGGGAGAAAAACAACATTTGGTATTTCAAGCCTTCAGAAATTGATTGCTTGATTTTATCTCATTCACATATTGATCATTGTGGTCGGATTCCTCAATTGGTAAAAGATGGATTTAAAGGGCCTATATATGCTACGCATGCGACTCGTAGTTTGTGTGCGATCATGTTGTTGGATAGTGCCAAAATACAAGAGCGTGATGTGGAATACTACAATCAAAAATTGCTGAAGAAAAGACGTAAAAAGGACAAGAAAAAGAAACATCAATTGAGAGAGCCTTTGTATACAAGTGAAATTATACCTGAATGTATTTCTAGATTTATAGGCTACAGTTACAATACACAATTTAGAGTACACAATGATGTTTCCGTAGAGTTTAGAGATGCTGGTCATATTCTCGGAAGTGCATCTGTATCACTGACCATCAAGAGAGGTGATGTGACAGTTCGAATTGGGTTTACTGGAGATATTGGCAGAGATGAACGACCAATACTTAGAGATCCAATTGAAATGCCTGAAGCAGATTATTTGATTTGTGAATCAACCTATGGTGATAAGGAACACGAACTCCCGCCTGCTCAAACGGATAAATTCTTGTCATGCTTGCACGAGACTTGTGTCGAGAAAAAAGGTAAGCTGATTATTCCTGCTTTCAGTGTCGGACGTACGCAAGAGATCGTTTATATGATGGATCAATTGTATAATGCAGGAAAGTTACCAAAGATTCCAGTGTATGTTGATAGCCCGTTGGCTGTAAACGCAACGCAAGTGTTTGGTGCCCACCCAGAATGTTACGATAGTGACTTGAGCGAATATTTATTGATGGATAAGGATCCGTTTGGGTTCAATTCCTTGACTTATATTCGAACGGTGCAGGAGTCTAAAGAATTGAATTTTTCAAAAGAGCCTGCGGTAATAATCAGTGCATCTGGAATGATGAATGCTGGACGAATCAGGCATCACATGTTTAATGGCTTAGAAGATCCCAAAAATACGTTTTTAATTGTTGGGTATTGTTCTCCGGATACTGCTGGTGGGATCCTAAGGGCTGGTGCGACAGAGTTAAAATTATTTGGTGAGATCAAACAAGTCAATGCGACCATAGCAATCATGGAATCCTTTTCTGCTCATGCCGACAGAAAAGAAATTGTTGACTTCATTTCTAACCATAAAAAGACTGCAAAAAAAGTGTTTCTCGTCCACGGGGATAAAAAAACCCAAGAGAAATTTAAAGTGTATCTCAACGATAACCAGTTTGAAGATGTCGAAATACCGTTCACTGGTCAAGAGTTTGAAATTGGGTAATGTGTGGCTTAATGTAATCTTCTCGTCTCAATACATGTAAATGGGAAGAGTCATATTATTTTCATTCATACTTTTATTTATTGCTTGCGGCGAATTGTTCGATATCGATGATTCATCACTAGTGCCGTTACATCCAGAGATTGCAGTCCCATTAATAAGTACACAATCGTCTTTTCAAGAAATTTTGGATGCAACAGATGATTTGGTTCAGTTTGAAATAGATCAATCTGGATTGTTGTCACTGGTATATCCGGGAGATACAATTGACGTTACAGCACAACAATTATTATTGCCGATTCCGGTACTTGGAAATATTCTGATTACAGATACAGTAACAAGTTTTGGCTTACAGTTCATCCCAGGTCTTACCATCGACGAGGCTGTCTTTAAAAGCAATAGTTTGTTTTTTACCGTCGTGCCTCCAGATAGTGATAGCTATACGATAACTGCTACGATACCTTCATTCAGAAAAGATGGTGAAGCCTTAGAAGTGGCTTTTGAAGTGCCACCTAACATGACTGGTCAATCTGTGCAATCAGCTTTTGTCGATTTAAATGGTGTCGAATTGATTGGTAGTTTAGACAGCATTGGCATTAGTTATGATGCTCGAAATTCAATAGGTGAACGCGTGAGTTTTAATACGCTTCGATTGGATATTGATTTCGTTAATTTCTCGTATGTCGAAGGTTCGTTCACCACACAGGAATTTCCAATTCCTCAACGGCTGATTCGCATCAATACGTTTAATAATGTGGTGAGTGGCGAAGTTGAATTCGATAATCCGAGCTTGGAGATTGAAATAAACAATTCATTTGGTTTTCCGATTGAACCTGAAGTGAATGACTTGTCTATCATAAACAATGTGGGACAAGCGATTCCGTTTATAAGTGATTTATTCTTACCAGGTAGGCTCTTATTAGACTTCCCTAGGATAGATGAAGCATTTGTTGCTAAATCAACCACAATTGAATTAAATAAAAACAATTCCAATATTGCCGATATTTTCGATCAGGAATCACAGTTGATTTCATTAGACATAGACGCCATTGCATTCCCTGAAACGAGTGAAGAAACCAAAGGCTTTATTAGTGAGGACAGCAGATTGAATATACGAACAGAATTGAAAGTGCCACTTGAAGGTGTCGTTTCTGATTATGTCATTTTTGAAAATTACCCCATTGACAGTCTTTTGGAATTGGAAAATGTCGATGAGTTGCAATTGAATCTCGGAGTTAAAAATGGTCTGCCAGTGGATGTCTCTTTTCAGATTCTTTTTGTTGGCGAATTCTTTAATATTATTGATTCTTTATTCAGTGAACCTATTATAATTCCTCAAAGTGATGATCCAGATTCACAATTCACAACCACAGCCATTGTGGATCAGGAAAAAATTCAAAAGATAGTGCCATCTAGATTTATTCGAACATTTATTGGATTCATTCAAAATGAAAGTGGAACAGTACGTATTTTAAATTCTGATGCAGTAGAAATAAACGTAGGTGCTATCATAAGGACAGAGATATGAAGACAGGAATGACTATCGTACTTTGTTTTATAGTGAATATGCTTTTCTGCCAGTCACTATCCAATTCTTTTTTGTATTCGCACAATTATACATCTGGTATTGATCACAGTACTGCTTTTAATGATTCAACAAAGTTTGTTGTTTATCTCCCTTCTTTTCAATTTGGTTTAGAACAACAGGGCCCCACATTTTCATCCTATTTTCGTAGAGATGATACTGGTAGGGTAGTGATTGATCCACTTCAAGCAATTGATTTAGCTGAAGATGAAAATTCTTTTCGTTCCGGAGGTGAATTGACTGGTATTGGGTTTGGAATAAAATTAAATGAAAATATGTCTATAGTGGGGAGATATTCTGCAAATTATATCGCTGATGTGGATTACCCATTAGACGCTTTGCTGCTACTGACGAGAGGGAATTCCATTTTAGTCGGTACTGGTATAGATTTAAGTTTTAAAAGTCAATCGCAGGCATATCACCAATATCAACTGTCCTACAATTATAGCGCAAAGAAATTTACAGCGGGGATTGGAGTTGCTTATCTATCAGGCATATTGGATGCTTCTGTAGAAAGAGATCAACTGCTCTTGGATGTGTCTTCTTTTTTCTTTTCCATACGATCAAATACAGATTTTAGATTGAATGCTACGAATACAGTCGTTTATGATGGGCTAGACAATGTTTTCTTATCTTATAATGGTTCATTTGGTGATAGTTTTGTTTCATCAAATTCTGGTTTAGGTGTAGAGTTTTATGTCGATTATAAGTTAGGTGAATCAATAAAGCTTAAAGCAAAAGTATCTGGATTAGGATTTATCAATTGGAAAAGCGATCCTTTAAACTACAGTTCTCAAGAAGAAAGGAGCTTTTCGGGCTTTAATGTTTTAGACATCATTACTCAAAATCAATCAATCAACTATCTGGACTCTTTAGAAAATCTATTCAATATAATTGAAACGACAGAAGCATATAAAACAACACTACCAACAAATGTCGATATTGCAATACAGCAGCAACTCAATGATAAGTTGATGATTACTTTAGCAACTAACTACGTGAATTTTTCCTCATCCTCAGTATACCAAGTAGGAGTTGCTGCCAATTATAGTCTGTTGGATAATCTAGTTTTAGCAGTGAGTTTTAATGCTCATTCAAGGCAAGGTCCAAGTCTAGGTGGTGGACTTACTGTCAAGTTTCGCAACTTTTCTTTATGGGCGTATACTGGAAACATTACCGTTATTCGCAATCAACTTGAGGCCACCTCTACCAGTGCAAGTTTAGGCGCTAAGATTAATTTTGGTAAAGTGAAGTCGAGGCAGGCAGCAAGGATAAGAAAAATACCCCTACGGGTTTAGACAATTTGCAATTAGACAAGGTCGTCCCGTTGGGACTTCTCGTCGAAATGTTACGACAGCAAGGGACGATGTCCTCCGCTGTTGATGATACCCTTTGGGGTATTGCAGGCTAAAACAAATGGTATAAAAGCCCTGAAAGGGCGCAAGACTATAGCCAAGGGTAAAACCCTTGGTAAAAGAATTATTTTATAACATAAGCCCTGAAAGGGCGTAAGCAAAAACACCATGAGTCAATAAGAAATATTAATCATGGTTCAAGAATTCCTTTATTAATGGTGTTAAAAAATAAAAACCCAATATTAGCTTACGCCCCTTCAGAGTTGCGGTACAATTACGACATCATACCAATTGCGTTGCCATTGGCTGCATGCTTTGCGCCCTTTCAGGACTAACACATTTCACGAGTAATTTATAGCATTAAATAATACTATAATTGATCGCTTAAAAAATAACCCTACGGGTTTAGACAATTTGCAATTAAACAAGGTCGTCCCGTTGGGACTTCTCGTCGAAATATTACGACAGCGAGGGACGATGTCCTCCGCTGTTGATGATACCCCTTTGGGGTATTGCAGGCTAAGACATACGGTATAAAAGCCCTGGAAGGGCGCTAGACTATAGCCAAGGGTAAAACCCTTGGTAAAAGAATTATTTTATAACATAAGCCCTGAAAGGGCGTAAGCAAAAACACCATGAGTCAATAATTCTTGAGGCGAGACGCCTACAAGGACACATAAAGCGAGACGCCTGCAAGGACATACAAATCCCACGTTTGTCGATTATTTACATCCATTCGTAGACTACTTTGCTATGTTGTAGTACTTTGTATTGCATAGTAGTTTTGTTTCTCCTTATATTTGCGATGTAAAATCTTCAAAACTTAATTGAATGAATTTGGAAAATACAAAAGCACAAATGAGGAAAGGCATACTAGAATTATGCGTCTTGGCTATCATATCTGAGAAAGAAGCTTACCCCTCAGACATCATTAAGCGACTAAAGCAAGCAGAATTGATCGTAGTAGAAGGCACTTTATATCCATTATTATCAAGGCTTAAAAATGCAGAACTTCTTAATTACAATTGGAAAGAGTCAAAGTCTGGTCCTCCGAGAAAATATTATCATCTCACTGATGATGGCGTTTCCTTCCTTGCAAGTTTGCAAGACACCTGGAGTTCTTTAACAAAGTCAGTAAATCAATCCCTTAAAAAATCAAAAAAGAAGTAATTAAGAAACTAAAGAGAAAACAATGAAAAAAACAAATAATATAAATTTAGGTGGCTATCCTTTTATCATCGATGAAGATGTATATCTGAGTTTGAATAATTATCTCAATACGATAGAGCATCACTTTAAGAATTCTGAAGGTGTCTGTGATATAATGACAGACATCGAAGCCCGTATGGCTGAATTATTTAATGAGGCCTTGGGCGACCGCAAGATCATCACAAATGAAGATCTCGGTGATGTTATTGCTGTCATGGGCACTCCAGAACAATTTGGTGCCAATGCTTATTCTCAGGAAGAAAATACTGAATCACGAGGAACGAATCAATCTAGAAATAACATTAAAACAGGCAGACGATTTTTCAGAGACGCTGATGATAAAGTGATTGGTGGCGTCTGTAGTGGCATCGCTGCTTACTGGGGAATTGAAGATCCTATCTGGATTCGATTGATAGCAGGATTTTTACTTTTATCGGGCATTGGCTTCTTTCCGTATATCATACTTTGGATCATTATTCCTTCTGCAAAAACTTCGAGTGACCGATTGGCTATGAGAGGAGAAGCAGCTAATGTTGAAAATATTGGTAGAATAATAGAAGATGAATTCCAGGATATGACTGAAACCATCTCTCAATTCACTGATGACTTTATGTCAAAAAAAAAAGATAATTCAAAACGAAAGAATTTGATCACTCACTTCGGTGATTGGTTGAATTATATAGGTCAAACGATCATTCAACTCGTAACTTCTATCGCGAATATTATCCTTTCTATTTTTGGTTTAAATAAGATGAAAAAGAATTAAATCTTGATGCGAGACGCCTACAAGGACACACAGATATTAGGCGGTAAACTTTTTATCTGTATTCGCTGCCGCTTTTTTGTTTGGTTTATACCAAAATGAAAATAGTTTGATCGTTTCTTACTTGATCTTTTATCTGTTCTCATCGTTGAAAATACTCGTGAATACCTGCATTCACTGCGTTTTTCGTCTTGACAACAGACAAAACTTCTACGTAGTAAATCAGTCAAACCATTCTCCTTTTGGTATAATACGCCTAATAAAATTTGATAAAGGTATTTATGGCGAATTGTCGCAAGTTTCTTTTGCAACTTTTATTGGAGGAATGTTTGGCTTTTTGTTGGTTATTACAAAAAGAATTTATCCTTTAATCATCATTCACGCAATCATAGACTTTGTTACAAAATTAGACTCAGCAGGACTTCCTGTTACTCAAACAGGCTTTCAAAATACATCTATTGAAAATGCAGTATTAATCGCATTACTTTCTTTTCCTTGCCTTCTTTATGGCCTATTCTTAATGAGAAGATATAGTTTGGTGGAACAACAAGAATAAATTATTTTATGCCAACATCAATCTCACTATTATAACATCATTTTATTAAAAGTAATTATTTGTAACTTACCTTTTAGATGATATAAGTGTTTACAAAAATTGTCTTCAATGCATATTAAAATTCAACTTCTATTATTTTCATTCTTCCTGTTTTCTTTTATTAGCATTGGTAATGCACAGGATTTTGAGATAAACGATTACCACGTTGTTGTCCAATTAAATGACGACGGTACTAGCGATATAGAAGAATACATACAAGTAGATTTCTTGGAAAGAGCTCGTGGAATCATCAGGACAATCAATACAACAAGAGAGGTTGGCGATAAAATTCAAGAGTACAAGCTATCTAATATTTCGACAGCTGATAAGCAATACAGTATAACTGATAAAGGGAGACAAACAGATATCCGCATCGGTACGCCAACAAAATACATAACTGGTAAGCAGTCTTATGAAATCAGATATACAGTTGATAATGTGATAACACCGTATGACGATCATGATGAATATTCGTGGAATGTCATAGGGACGGAGTGGGGCGCCGATATCAAAAAGTCAAGTTTTGCGATACGCTTATCAACAAATACTGATCTAAGTGATGGTGATGTCGCTGTTTTCACAGGCAGTAGTCAGTCTCTAGATCAACATGCGACTGTAAATATCAGCAATAGGGAGGTCAAGGGTCAGGTCCTCAAAACGCTTGGGAATGGGCAGGGATTAACAGTCTCTATAAAATTTCCTAAACAACATTTTCCCGAACTTAATTATAATTCGATCCTCTCTGAGAAATCGACTAGTAGCTATAGTCCAAGAATTGGAGTTAAAAAAGAATACCCACGAGACTTTGCTTTTCCTTTACCCTTATTATTGCTCGGAGGCTTATTCTACTTTTTCAATAAGAGAGGTAGAAATGCACATATAACCAAATTAGAAAAAAGATATTATCCACCAGAAGGAATGAATCCCCCTGAAATAGGCACCTTTCACGACTATACTGTAAATTCTAGCGATTTAATTTCTTTGATTCCTTATTGGGGAGCTAATCATTATTTGAAAATCACCGCAATCGAAAATGACGGAGATACAGATATGCGTTTTGAGAAATTGGGAGAATTGCCAAAAGACACATCTAGTTATGAACAAGAGTTTTTTGATGCCATTTTTGAAGATGGTCCGACTGCTTATTTGTCTAATATGGAAAATAGCATGTATGAAACTTTCGGGTCTGTGAAATCAAAATTGAAAAGTGACATTTTCTCAAAAAGATTATATGATATAAAATCTAAAAAACTGTTTCATGATGGCAAGTTCATTTTTATTGGACTGGCTGCAATTGGTGCATCAATTTTTGTTTTCGTCAAGTTTTTAGCCATTCCATCCGGTATTTTATTATTTCTATTTGCTATCCTCTGTTTTTACATCCATTCAAGAGAACCAAAGAAAAATGAAAAAGGATTAATCTTACATGACCAATTAAAATCATTAAAGGCAACATTGACTAATCCTGATCGTGATGAGTTAAATCAATTGATAAAGAAAGACCCGTCTTATCTGAATAAGATATTTCCGTATGTGGTTGCTTTTGATTTAGATAGCCTGTGGAGTGAGAAATTTAATTCAATTTTCACAAGCCCTCCAGATTGGTACTATTCAGATTACAATAATAACCCTAGCTTCGGTAGCTTCCGATCTAATTTCTCAACCAGCAAAATTACGAAGACAATGACCAGCTACCCTGTTGCTGATAAATCTTCAGGCTCATTTGGTGGTAGCGGCGGTGGATTCAGTGGTGGGGTTGGATCTGGTGGTGGAGGAGGTGGAGGAAGTAGTTGGTAGCTATATGTTGTTTTTGGTCAATTTAATCATTATATATAAAAAGGATATTAAATATCCTGTAGTGACTAAATATTGGTAGCCATTACCAAAATATGAAATCGTTGTGCCGTAGATACAAAACGTGACTTTGTCATAACGAGTATAGTGCACACATTCCGTACCTAACGGCACGGCAATTACATTCAATTAATTATACTACCCACATATTGTCCCTACGGGACAATTAATACCTGTATCGTGCACTTAGGTGATCAGCTCATAGTCTCGTAGGGACTAAATATTGGTAGTTATTACAAAAATATGAAAATCATTGTGCCGTAGGTGCAAAACGTGTTCTTACAGTATAGTTCTGCACATACATTCTATACCTAACGGCACGTCATTTACATTCAATTAATTATACTACCCACATATTGTTCCCATGGAACAATTATCATCCCACATTGCGGCTGAGGAGATTAAATATTCATATCGTCCTGTATCTCATTGATTTTACTTTCTATCAAATCTTTGTGTTTGCGTATTTCTGTTGTAACTAGCTCATTGATTTCTTCTTCTGTTAAGGCTTCACCATAGAATTTTTCAATCTTTACGTTTGTGCTGTTCTTAATTATTACCTTACTGAAGTCAAATTTACAGCCTATTACGGATTTATGATTTGTCTTTTGGAAACCTATGTTATTAAATCCATTATATTCGTATTGCACTCTCATTGAATTTGTATTGTCATTTATTCTTCTTCTACCATGTTCAATAGGATCTTGTTTTGCACCTAATGTAGATGTGCTATTAAAATAGAACAGAACTTTATGATTAATGTAAAATTCATTTAGTAATTTACACTTAGACAGGAAAGTATTATATAAATTCACTAATGAATCTTCATAAAATTTCTTTATAGTTTCTTTATTTTTCGTTACCTCAACCTTTTCTCCTATTGATTTTAATCTATTGTTAAGAATTGCTATTTCCTTGTCAATATCATCTGGATCTTCTATGCTTTCACCCTTAGCACCCTTAATCATTATACCCAATGATTCATTTAAATTTTTTGATATGTACTCAATAAACGGTTCCAATTTACCAGCATCTGCTTGTCTTAATACTGAAAAGTAATTTTGTTTATCTTCTGTTTTTATTACAACTGGGGGATACCCATATTGTATCAAGATAAAGTTCATAAGTATTCTAGCTGTCCTTCCATTTCCATCATCAAAAGGGTGGATTCTTATAAATCTATAGTGAAATTCAGAAGCTAGTAGTATCGGGTTTATATCATCTTTTTCAACTTCTCTTGTAAACCATTTTACTAATTCATTCATTAGAATGGGTGTTTCTTCAGGATTTGCAAATCTGAAAATTTCTCCAGTATTAGTTAAGACATGGTTTGGTGTCGACTTATATTTTCCAACTTGTACAAGCTTTTTAGTTGGTTCTCCTTCTAGTGTAGCAGCGTTTACATAATAAGGTTCTTTGAGTATCAGTTTGTGAAGTTCCCTAATGAAATTTTCTGTAAGAGGCCTTTTTGACTTAACAACATCTAGCACCAAGTTGATTGCATCATTATGTCCTGTAATTTCAAAGTGATCTTTTAGTGGTTTTCCTTGTGCTGTAATCCCAAATAATAAAAGAGCTTTAGTTTCTCCAAAAGTTAATGAATTACCTTCAAGATTGTTTGAATGATAGTTCCAATCAAGCTTAAATTTCTGCATTATTCTTTGCTCATCTGCAGGCTTTATTGGCCTAAGTTTATTGAGCTCATCATAAAGATTCACCGCTTTTTGAGATTCTTTCATTTTATAGAATGCTGATTATCAGTGTGATATAAGCATGTAATTTACTTCATTTTTTTGTCAACTTATTCAAATGATCTTATAAAAGTTGCTTCTTATATGTCAGTTGTTTTAATGGTCGAGAACACATATAAAAATCATTGTGCCGTAGGTATAAAACGTGTTCTTACAGTATAGTTATGTGCACACATTCCGTACCTATCGGCACGTTAATGACATTCAATTAATTATACTACCCGCATATTGTCCCTACGGGACAATTAATACCTACATCGTGCACTTAGGTGATCAGCTCATAGTCCCATGGGGACTAAATATTGGTAGTCATTCCAATTTACTGAAATACACGGATGTAATCTATTTCCATTCGTTGAGGAAATACTGTCGTGTCGTCTGGATCGCCAGGCCAATTTCCACCAACGGCGGTATTGAAAATGAAAAAGAATGGCTCGTTAAATCTCCAGA
This sequence comes from uncultured Saprospiraceae bacterium, assembly GCA_937997635.1. Classification (GTDB taxonomy): domain Bacteria; phylum Bacteroidota; class Bacteroidia; order Chitinophagales; family Saprospiraceae; genus CALFUK01. Next base: position 45,927 of record CALLFA010000166.1, read on the forward strand.
TTCCATTGACTTGGGCACTTGTCAAGGAATGTATTTTTGATTCATCTACATACCAGTCAATAGAATCAAATTCCCAGACTAAAGTAAATACATGGTATCGTTCTGAAAATTTCTCTCCTAATGAAAAACTGTTGCCTAGGAAAGTGCTGTTTTCACCTCGATTGCCCCAGTGTGCAGTACCATGCGATTTGTTTGGTTCGTGACCCACCATCTCCATAATATCAATCTCACCACAGGCCGGCCAACCGACTTCATCTATATTGGCACCGAGCATCCAAAAGGCTGGCCATATGCCCTGGCCTTCAGGAAGTTTAGCACGTATATCGATTCTACCGTATTGAAATTCTTTCTTACCCTTGGTGATTATTCTAGAAGAGGTAAAATCATTTCCTTCTTGTCGAGCAGTGATCACTAATTTTCCATCTTCTAGACGAGCGTTTTCAGGATTATCTGTATAGGACTGTAGTTCGTTATTACCCCATCCACATAAGTTTGGACAACCATCTCCCATTTCAAAAGTATAGGTCTCTGAATCTATAGACTCGCCGTCGAATTCATCACCCCACACTAGAGAATAGCCTGTGTATGATTCTGCAGTGGTGTAACCATCTTCTTGATAGACGGGGTCGTCGTTGTCTCTGATTATTCCAGTTGCAGTACCGATACCAATAGTGGATTGACTACTTGTAATGGTGAGGTTGACTTGTTCGTCAACTTCATTAATATCATCAGGCAATATCGCCACTTGGATTGTTGCTGTTCGTTCGCCAGCTTCAATTGTCACTTGGCCTGACGCAGGTGTATAATCAGCTCCTGCCAGTGCTGTTCCGTCTTGCGTGGCGTATTCAACAACAATTGGCGTATTTGGAATTTCTGATGCCCGGACTTCAAATGTCATGGTGGCTTCTCCGTTTTGTTCAAAGACAGCCGTACCATTTAAATTAAGAACAATATTACTAGTTGGATCTGGCATAGGAGAACTTATAGAAGAATCTCCACAGCCAATAATAAATAGGCTAGTTATAACAATGAATAAAATAATACGCATCAGATATATTGATTAATGATGTTTTCAAATAGCTCTTGTTTCCCTGAAATTTGATCAGGTTCGCCATGTTGAGTAGCGATTTTTGCTAAGTCCGTTAATTTCAATTTCCCATTTTCGAAGGCTTTTCCTTTACCTTTTTCGAACGATCTGTATCTGTTTCTTCTGAGTTTCTTGTAGTCAGAATTTTTTAAAATGTCATTTGCTATCAATAACGCTCTAGCGAAATTGTCCATTCCACCAATATGAGCGAAAAACAAGTCTTCAAGATCAGTTGAATTTCGTCTGGTTTTCGCATCAAAATTGACGCCTCCTCCTTTGAATCCTCCAGACTCTAATATAACGAGCATCGCTTCTGTTAATTCGTATAAATCAACTGGAAATTGGTCCGTATCCCAACCATTTTGGTAATCTCCTCTGTTGGCATCTATCGAACCTAAAGCATTGGCATTGGCCGCGACCTGTAATTCGTGCTGAAATGTGTGCAAGGATAGTGTAGCATGATTGACTTCTACGTTGATTTTGAAGTCATCCATTAGGTCATATTCTCGTAAAAAACCAAGCACAGTTGCTGAGTCAAAGTCATATTGATGCTTGGATGGCTCCATGGGCTTTGGCTCTATGAAGAAAGTACCCTTGAACCCTTTTTTTCTTGCGTAATCTTTAGCCATATGAAGGAACTGTGCCATGTGATCCAACTCCTTTTTCATGTTGGTATTCAACAAAGACATATACCCTTCGCGGCCGCCCCAGAATACATAGTTTTCACCCTTGAGCTTTATCGTTGTGTCCAATGCATTCTTAACTTGTGCTCCAGCATAAGCGACGACATTAAAATCTGGATTGGTTGCTGCACCGTTCATGTATCTTGGATGGCTAAATAAATTTGCTGTTCCCCAAAGCACTTTTATCCCAGAAGCTTTCATCAATGGAAGAGCATAGTCTGAAATTTTATCCAATTTCTTGCGAAAATCTTTCAAGTTGCTGTCTTCTTCATCGACAAGATCCACATCGTGAAAACAAAAATAATCCAAACCGATTTTTGTCATGAATTCGAAAGCCGCATCCATTTTGTCTTTGGCTCGATCTACGGCAGTTGCTTTTTCATCCCAAGGAAATATCTTGGTGCCAGGTCCAAACGGATCTCCGCCAACATTGCAGAAGGAATGCCAATACGCACACGCAAACTTGAAGTGGCTCTTCATTGATTTACCAGCTACTTTTTTACTTGCATCATAATATTTAAACGCTAGCGGGTTTTTAGATTTTTTCCCCTCGAATTTTATTTTCTTAATACCTGGAAAGTATTCTTTTTGACCAATGATTATTTTACTCATAATTGATTATGAAGATATGTGTTTTTGTAAATGATCCAACCACAATTGATATGCTTCCAAATATGGAGCATTTTCATTTTCTGGTTCGATTGTATTGACGATAGTTTGATTATTAAATGCATCTTTTAGGGTAGAAAAATGTCCAATGCCTACACCAGCACCTAAAGCAGCACCAATAGCACCAGTCGTATCTACAATATTAATCGAAGATCCTGATAGCGTTGATAAGGTCTTTGAAAAAATGGACGACTGAAATAAATTATCGTTTCCTACTCTAAATTCGGAGACTGGAACACCCATTTCTGACATGCATTGTATGCCATAGTAAAAGGAAAATGCAATACCTTCGAGGGCTGCTCTATATAAATGAGCTTGCTGATGAACATTAAAATTTAAATTGATCACTTGACCACCAACGCTTTTGTTTTGTAACATACGTTCTGCACCATTTCCAAAACTCAGGATGGAAAGTCCTTCACTGCCAATTGGAATTTTTGCAGCTTTTTTCTCTATGTCAAAATAGCTGACATTTTCGTCACCAAGTGATTTGCGCATCCATCCATACTGAATTCCACATCCATTGATGCACAATAGTACGCCTACTCGAGGAGCGTTTGCATGATGATTGACATGTGCAAAACTGTTGACTCGCATTTTTGGATCACTAATCAATTGGTCGCTGATGGCATAGACAACGCCCGATGTTCCACCAGTACCAGCCACTTGTCCTGGCTCAAAAACGCCGAGAGACATAGCATTATTCGGTTGATCACCAGCTCTGTATGCAACGTGAGTATCTACGGCTAAACCCAGAAAATCAGCTGCTTTTTGGTGTAGTTGACCTTGATTAGAAAAAGTAGGCTTTATTGTCGCAAGCAAAGATTCATTGATCTGATAGTGTTCCAGCAAGGAGGATGCCACTGTATCTTTAGAAAAATTCCACATGACACCTTCTGATAGTCCTGACACTGTCGTGCAAATATCACCTGTCATTTTGTAAGCGATATAATCACCTGGGAGCATCACTTTATGAATGCGATCAAATAACGCAGGTTCATTTTCCTTCACCCATTTTAATTTACTGGCTGTAAAGTTTCCTGGAGAGTTTAGAAAATTGGAAGAGCAATTCTCTATGCCTAATGCTGCTTCAGCCTTGTCTCCATACGGAATAGCTCTGCTGTCACACCATATGATAGAAGGACGCAGTGGGTTACCATCTTTATCGACAACCACCAATCCATGCATTTGGTAGGATATACCAATTGCCTTTATATCAGTTGAGTTAATCTGACTTTGTGAGATACATGATTGTATGGCTTTGCTTGCATATTCCCACCACATGTCGGGGTCTTGTTCTGCCCAGTCAGGTTTGACTGCGTGTATCGGCATTTCTGTGCTTGGGTAAGAACTTGTGGCAATAGCACCTGAGGAGTGCATATCGACTAGCGCTGCTTTTATGGATGAACTACCAACATCAAGGCCTAACAAATACATATAATCACAGTATTAATGATTCCACAATATAGTGGTTGTGTATTGGTTAGGCCTGAGGTTATAGATAGAAATAAGCTGTTTTAATTATTATGGCTTATCTTCTTTACTCATTCTGTATAATTTTCCAACATTAGGAACGATAACAAACTCTGTTCTTCTGTTGGCTTGGTGTGCTTCTTTTGAATCTCCTTGAACCTCTGGTAAGAATTCAGCACGTCCTGCAGCTGCAAGTTGCTTTGGATTTACTCCGAATTCAATAAGTTTTCTTACAACAGAGATTCCTCTTGCTGCACTCAAATCCCAGTTGTCATCATATTTGCCAGTCACAATGCCTCTGTTATCAGCATGACCTTCGACGAATAATGTCAATGTTGGATTTGAAATCAACATATTAGCTATCTCTTGAATAGCACTTTCGTCACCACTTTGCAATTTTGCAGATGCTGACTTGAAGTTAATGTCATCATTAAGGTCCAAGTATAATTGGCCTTCGATTTCTTTGATTTTTTCACTGCTTGAAGAGACTGCTTGTCCCACAGAGCTGACAGCCGCTTCTACATTTGCGAAAGCAGCATTAATCTCACCACGAAGGTTATCTATTTGCTTTTGTTTTTGATCAACTTTATACTCTACATCGGATAAGTCTTTTTGAGTAGTTGATAATTCCGTCTTGACACTAGCAAGATCTTTATTGATGGTGTTTTTTTCACTAGCAAGATCAGCGTTCTTTTTATCCAGTTCATCGATTTGCGTTTGCATATCCATTTGAAGCTTTTCCATGCTGCTTTGCATTTCTGCTACTTCCTGGTCTTTCTGAAGAAGCATTTCATCAAATTTCTTTTTACCAACGCACGAAGTCATCAGAGCGCAAGTGATTACTGCGAAGAGTAGTTGAGGTGTGTTTACTTTAATTCTCATTTTGATTTTTTTCTATAAAGATTAAAATTAGCCAACTCTTGAGAATTTTTGGTTATGATTTTGGTTTTTTTCTTGTCTAAAATTGTTTTTATTCACTTATTAGGTAGTAAACCCGTCGATAATCCATCAATACTGGTCAAGTTTTTATCATTCCAGTACTGTTTGATGCCATCTTCTCCTTTTTGATCAATGAATTCTGTTAGGCGAGTCCGTTCTTCAGTAAAATTAAATTTTGGCACACCATAACCGCAAGACGTTTGCACTGAATCTATATCTAGTAAAAAAAGATTTCTAGCACCTGCAGGATCATCAAATTTTTGAATGTACGTTTTCCATTCTGGATCTCGATGATGATAGGTAGTCGCTTGTCCGTACAATCTTACTATCAATGGATGTTCTTGAAAGGAACAAAACATCATCGTCATTCGATTTTGTTTAAGAAGGTGAGCAGCAGTTTCATTGCCACTTCCTGTGAAGTTAAGCCATAGGACACGTTCTTTATCTAGTATCCGAAGGCTGTTAAGCCCTTTGGGGGACAGATTAATCCTACCTTCTTGTGCAGCAGTAGCCACAAAATAGAGCTGCTGCTGCTAGATAAAACTTATCAATTGCTCGTTCAACTTAGTTAGAAATGCCATAATCAATTGCTTTTTACAGTATCTGAATGAATCGATTAGTAAACTAAACTAACAGATAATTTCCAGATTTTTAGTGATTTGGAGGTGTTATAGTTGAATGTGCTTGATTTTGAGGATACGCTTGTTAAAACTTAAAAATTTGATGTATATTTGCCCTCCGCAAAAATGGTCGCGTGGCCGAGTGGCTAGGCAGAGGTCTGCAAAACCTTGTACGGCGGTTCGAATCCGTCCGCGACCTCTAAAAGGTCTCCCTTTGGGAGGCCTTTTTTCGTTCGCGGCCGGATTCTGCAGCGTACCCGATTCTGGGGAATCGATTCCTTCGCAGTTCAAAGCGGTTTACGACTTTGAATTTCTCCTTTCAGTCGAAAGTGCTCAGGAATGTCCGCGACCTCAAAAGGTCATCGTCTTTGATGGAGGCCTTTTTTCGTTCGCGTCCGGATTCTGCAGCGCACCCGATTCTGATGAATCGGTTCCTTCACTTTAGAAGTCGGTTTACGACTTCTAATTTCTCCTTCCAGTCGAAAGTGCTCAGGAATGTCCGCGACCTCAAAAGGTCATCGTCTTTTATGAAGGCTTTCTCGTTCGTGGCCGGATTCTGCAAACGTATCCGATTCTGATGAATCGGTCTTTCGCTTTTAAAGTCGGTTTACGACTTTGAATTTCTCCTTTCAGTCGAAAGTGCTCAGGGATGTCCGAGACCTCAAAAAGGTCTCTCTATATTTTAAATAGCGCTAGGACAGGGCTTATCTAGATTTGATCATGCGGTGCTGACGGTATTTTTCTTTCTGCTTATAAATACATTTAGATTTGCCTGTCCTGAATATATTTTCTCGGTTTCTCCTACAGAGATTAAATCATGTTTTTCAAATTTTAACTTTTGTTCTTCTGCATTTAGAAATGAGTATCTACCTTTTTCATTATTTTTGTTTATAATTTTATTGAATTGTATCATTTTTATTGTTGGATAAATTAATGATGATACGTCCCAAATAGTTTTTAATACTCCTTTATTACGAAGACTTTTCTTAATGTGATCTTTGTATATTTTTATTGCTTTGAAATTTGTATTGAGATTTGAAATAACTATCAGACTTTGAGGTTTTGAAACTCTTTTAATTTCAGAAATTACGAAATCCCATTGATCACTAGGTAATGTGTAAAGTACATTATTAGAAATTATTCTGTCAAACTCATTATCCTTAAATGGTAATTTTTCTGTAATTGAATGCTTGTATACTTGAGCATTAGGAAACTTTGTCTTTAACCTATCTAATGCTTCAGCCGAATTATCTAAACTGATTACATCAATATTCTTGGGTAAAAATGCTTGCAGATTTCCAGTTCCAGCACCGAGATCAAGAAGTTTGATATTCTTACTTACTTGTAGGTGAGAAACAATTCTCTTAAATAATTCTTGATATGGGATTACTCTCAAAAGTACGTCATAATAATTAAAGTAATCATTCCAAAATTTGCTTTGATATTCCATCTATTAATATTTTATATATTTAGTACTAATTGTAATGTTCAACTCTTAAGAAAAATATGTTTCTTTAATACTGCATCAATTCATAAACTAATCGTTTTTTCAGATTATTATTTATAAGTAATTCCTTACTTCGGTTTTTGCGTAGAAGTTTCGACATTACTATTTTAAGTGTACCAATAAAAAAATTCTTTCTATGTGCGACAAAGACATAGGTATTCTTGGAATTTATTTTGTCTTTGTGAAATAGTATAGATTTAATAGGGTAATTGTAGAGTTTAGCTAATCCTTTTGTGTTTGTACCATATATGACCAATTCTTTCTCTTGCTTCCTCACTTCATTAGCCATCATTAGCCAAAACTTGGCAGCTAAATATGGACTTTTCCTGTACTTGTGTAATATCCAAAAACAGCAAACTTCGCAGTATTGATCTTTGTCGAATAGATGCTTTAGACTTGTTTGATTGTCTTCTGAGACGAATACGTTAACTGTTCGAAGAGGAGTTCTTTTTCCGAGCACAAAACCTCCGATTATTTCATTTTCATTTTTGAAAACATAGACATCTGAATTTCTTAAATATTCAAAAGGTAATTTCAAATTTGATATCTTTTCGTATTGATTTTTAAATGTAATGAGATCACTTTCTAATTGTGTTGGATTCATACTATAAGTTTTTCTGCGTCTCTGCGAGGTACTAACAGATAAGCAGGGATTTATAAATGTTGTGTTCATACCTCAGTAAGTAATATAATGTCGACCAATCGTTAAAAAATCGCACATAAAATTCATGGCAAATATGCAAGCAAGAACTATGGTAACTATTAATATCAGATTTATCATTTTATTAATCTTCATCGATTATATCTTAAGCAAAAGAGGCTATTTCTATCTTTAGAAATATCAATTTTTAATTTTATTTCAAATCATTAATTAGTAACACCACACCAGCATATTTTGTATACATGTATGTCATCAAATTATGTAGGTAACCCTTGTTGAATTTTTATTTTTCAATTTGTATCTAGATGTTAACTAGACATAATGCAAAGCTATTTATAGTATAATTTGGGTAGCTAATTAAAGTGTATGGAAAGACCACAATACAACAGCCTCAACCAAAGAAAAGAGTTCTATATCTGTTTCATCTGTTTTATAGATTAAATCTAAATCCAAAGTGAAATATGGTTGGATCTAAATTCACCTCTGAGAATACAGGAGCTCCACCGAGTACAGGGTCTAATGTTGTTACTGATCCACTTACATTTGTAATAAATCTAAACAATTTATTTCCATAAAATGTAATGGCTATTTTATTTGTCAGCATATAGTCTAAGCCTACTGTAAGCATTGGAGATAAAGTATTATCAACCGAAAGATTTGCAATAGTGGCATCTATTTCGTCTAGTATAATGGTGTAGCTTATTCCCACTCCGACATATGGCTTTAAGCGTTTGTGAAGATCAAAATTGTAAAGTACATTCAGTGTCATAGGTGCGAATTCTACTTCGCCTATTGCAAATCCTTCAAGTTCATTGGAGCCGGTAATAGTCGTGTTGGGAACAGGAAAGCCCAGTAGTATTTCTGTAGATATATTATTTTTGAATTGATATCCAACTGCCAAGCCAATAGTTTTGGAATTGCTCAGTACGTTGACGTCATTCAACTCATTACCTGCGAAATTGACGACACTAGTTTCATTGCAAGTTAATGAAGTATAAGTAGGTTTTAAATAGAGGCCATAATCTTGACTAAATGCATATACTTGTGCTAAGACAAATATCAGTATAAGGACATGATGCTTTCTTATTATGGATTCATTAATTAAAAACATATTCAATGGTATTTAGAAGTAATAGAAATTTTTAGCTTTTAGCTAATTAATAATTATTCATCTATCAATGCCAGCATATTTGAAAGGTAACCCAATGAGTAGAATTGTTTTGAATTTTATAAGAGAAGGCGCATAGTGGTTTGTCGTAAAGCAAAAGGAAAAGAAAATAAAGGAATGTTCATGACCTCAAAAAGACTCTGCTTTGGATGCATCTGGTTTCGTGTGACCCATCCGATTCTGATCAACCTGTTCCTCCACTTTCGAAGTCTGTATACGACTTTGAATTTTAGCACAGAAATCGGTAGCCCGTACCGTCGAATTCATT
>CALLFA010000167.1 GCA_937997635.1 uncultured Saprospiraceae bacterium
GACTTCTTCTGATCTTTGTGATCCTAGTATTTCCGTCAGTAATGATTTTGAAACCTTCAATCTCGACTTGTGTACGCCAAGCACAACAACAATTACATTCACGGCAATTGACGATTGTGGCAACACCACAACAGTCATGGCTGACTTGATCATCGAAGGAGATGAAACAGCACCAGTCTTTACCGTTACCCCAGCAGCATTAGAAATAAATTGCAACAGTGGAGACATCACTTTAGGCAATTGGTTGAATAGTGCTATTGCTGTTGATGCCTGTGATCCTGACATCACCATCACCAACGACTATAGCCCAACTGCTATTGATATTTGTAGTGGCGGCGGTACTGCAGAGATAACTTGGACGGCAACAGATGCCTGTGGTAATTCAAGTACAACTACTTCAACAATAACAGTCATGCCAGATGAGACGCCTCCCGTGGTGGTAGCTCCTGCAAATCTGACTTTACCATGTACAGATTTAGAAACAACCACAAGTTCTATCAGCACTTGGCTAGCTAGTGTCACTGCAAGTGATGTTTGTGATCCAGATATCATCGTCACCAACAATTATGAAACATTCAATGTCGATCTGTGCTCACCAAATACAACAACAGTGACTTGGACGGCAATTGACGATTGTGGAAACACCACAACTGTCATGGCAGATTTGATCATCGAAGGAGATGAGACAGCACCAGTCTTTACCGTTACCCCAGCAGCATTAGAAATAAATTGCAATAGCGGTGACATCACTTTAGGTAATTGGTTGAATAGCGCAGAAGCAATTGATGCCTGTGATCCTGACATCACCATCACCAACAATTATAGTCCGACTGCTATTGACATTTGTAATGGAGGTGGATCTGCTTTAATCACTTGGACGGCAACTGATGCCTGTGGCAACAGTAGTACAACAACCAGTACCATAACAGTGACACCTGATACAACACCACCAGTCATGGTGGCTCCAGCAAATTTAACTTTACCTTGTACCGATCTAGAAACGACAACGAGTTCAATAAGCACGTGGTTAGCAAGTGTGACGGCAAGTGATATATGCGATGCAGATGTGATAGTTAGTAATAACTATGAAGTATTCAATGTGAACCTATGTACGCCGAATACTACGACGGTGACATGGACTGCAATTGATGATTGTGGGAACACAACAACTGTCATGGCTGACTTAATCATCGAAGGAGATGAAACAGCACCAGTCTTTACAATAACTCCAACGCCACTAGTGATTGATTGTAACAGTGGTGACATCACATTAGGTAATTGGCTGAATAGTGCCATTGCTGTTGATGCTTGTGATCCTGATATCATCATCACTAATGATTACAGCCCAACTGCTATTGATGTTTGTAGTGGAGGTGGCACGACTATAATCACATGGACAGCGACTGATGCATGTGGCAACAGTAGTATGACGACCAGTACGATAACTGTAACGCCAGATACAACACCACCAATAGTGGCGACTCCTACAAATCTGACCTTACCATGTACAGATTTAGAAACAACGACAAGTTCTATTAGCGCTTGGTTGGCGAGTGTTACAGCAAGCGATCTCTGTGATGAAGATGTATTCATAGCTAATGACTTTGAAACCTTCAATGTTGATCTTTGTACACCAAGTACGACAATGGTAACATGGACCGCAATTGATGATTGTGGAAATACAACAACTGTCATGGCAAACCTGATCATCGAAGGAGATGAAACGGCTCCAGTGTTTACAGTGACTCCAATGCCATTGGAAATCGACTGTAATAGCGGAGATGTTACATTAGGTAACTGGTTGAATAGTGCCATAGCAGTTGACGCTTGTGATCCTGACATCAACATAACAAATGATTATAGCTCAACAACTATTGATATATGCAATGGAGGTGGAAGCGCAACGGTCACTTGGACGGCAACGGATGCCTGTGGTAATTTCAGTACAACGACTAGTACAATTACAGTTACTCCTGATACAACGCCACCGGTGATGGCAGCACCTACTGATTTGACTTTACCTTGTACAGACTTAGAAACAACATCAAGTTCTATTAACTCTTGGTTGGCTAGTGTCACTGCAAGCGATTTATGTGACGCTGATGTCATTGTGAGTAATGACTATGAAACATTTAATGTTAACCTGTGTACACCAAATACAACGACTGTCACATGGACTGCAACTGATGATTGCGGCAATACAACGACGGTTATGGCAGACTTAATCATCGAAGGAGATGAAACGGCACCAGTGTTTTCATTTACCCCAGAACCATTGGAGATAGATTGTAATAATGGTGACATCACTTTAGGTAATTGGTTGAATAGTGCGATTGCTGTAGACGTCTGTGACCCAGATATTACAGTTACCAATGATTATAATCCAACGGCGATTGACATCTGTAATGGAGGTGGGACAACGATAGTAACATGGACTGCTACAGACGCTTGTGGCAATTCTACAACAACCAATTCTACCATAACCATAACAGAAGATAATACTCCTCCAGACCTTACTGTGCCACAGGATATTGTGTTGGATTGTACTATAATAAGCGAAACAAGTTCTCCAGCTTTAGTGATAGACAGTTTACTTGCTGCAGTTGAATTTAGTGACTTATGCGATCCAAGCCCTGTATTGACAACAAGCTTCAGTGATAGTGATCTGAATGTTTGTGCTGATGAACCTTACGATATTGAAATTACATTTACAGTGACTGATGCCTGTGGAAATGTTAGTTCTGATGTAACAATCATTTCAATCATTCCAGATACAGAAGCACCATCATTTAATGTTCCTGATGATATTGTTTTGGATTGCAGCACTTTGGCAAGTACAATAGATCCTGCGACAACAATAGACAGTTTGCTATCAGAAATAAGAGTATTCGATAATTGTGATACGGACCCTGTACTGTCAAACGATTTTAATATCAATGATATCAATTTGTGTACGGATGAGACAACAGAAATAGTTGTTACGTTTATTGCAACAGATGCTTGTGGCAATTCCTCAACTTCAACATCGACGATCATTATTGAACCAGATGTGTCAGATCCGACAATCGTATGTCCTGCCAGCACTTTAGGTGATGCCCCATTTTTTGATTGTCAAAGTGATATCACTTGGACTCATCCAGATACAACTCAGGTTGCAGATGATTGTGGCATTCGCATTTACACCTATAGCATTACAGATCCTGATGGAACGATAAACGGACCTTTTGATATCCTAAATCTACTGACAGGACGTGACCTTGATCCTGCTTTATTTGAAGCTACCTTTGATTTTGAAGAAGGTGTCAGTGTCGTCAGCTATTATGTGGAAGATGCCTGTGGAAATAACAGCTCTTGCGAATTTGAAGTAACAGTAGGTGATCCTGTGGCTCCATTCTTCCTCGATTGTCCTTCTGATTTATTCATCGGCAATGACGTGGATGAATGTTCTGCTAAAGTCAATTGGGAAGTGCCCATAGCTTGGGACAATTGTGACATACCAGCTGATCCTGATGTGCTAGAACTTGATACTAGCTTAATTGTCACTCAATTGATTGGTGAACATAATGGTACAATGTTCGCAGATTTCCAGTCTGGAGATATCATCCCTGCAGGAACAATCACTATTGGATATGTCGTAGTTGATACTGATGGAAATTCTGATACCTGTGCATTCAACATTACAGTGTGGGACACGCAAAATCCTATTTTGACTGCTGGCATACCAGCTGATATTACTATAAGCTGCGAAATAGAATTAGATACCTTCGTATTAAACCAGACTCAAATTACTGACAATTGTGTCGACGGTTTGACCATTGAAAATACCATTGTCTCAACTAGGGTTCTGGATCCTAATGATTGCGGATATTATAATTATCAGGATACATTCTTTTTTACTATTACAGATACCGAACAGGTTCGACCTGATGGTAGTATTAAATCTAATGAGAGTGTCTTTACGCAAGTAGTAACAAGAATTGATACAACGCCTCCATCCATTATTGTACCTCCAGACACATTAATCCAGGAATGTCAGGTCACGCCTATTGAGACTTGTATTACAGAGGAATTAATCATTGGTACAAAAGATACCACTGTTATAGTAGGTGGTGAATGGGTTGTGTTGACTGTCGTTGAAAAGAAAGACACATTGATATGCGAAACAATATTCCAACCAATACCATTTGAAGATCAAGATTATGGTGTAGCAGATGTTTTTGACAATTGTGCACCAAGTGACAGTTTTCAACTCGTGGATTATGCCGAGTTCCAATATGGAGAAGGAGATTTCTTACTCACATTCAGAGATGAAATTACACCAGTGTGTAAAGGAGACAAAGCATTTGAAGTCAATCGATTTTGGATTGCTAAAGACCCTTGCGGGAACGTGGATTCTATCATACAGGTATTAGAAATCATAGACAGAAATCCACCTGAGATTTTCTGTAAAGAAGAAATTACCGTAAGCTTAGATGCTGATGGTTCCTTCCATATAGATCGTGATGATGTCCTGTTCGATTATTTTGATGCTTGTTTTACAGATCCAGCCGATATAGATGTTTTAGCGCAACCTAATTTCTTTAATTGCCAGGATATTGGTGTTCATCAAGTATTGGTTTCTGCAACGGATGCATGCAATAATGAAACATCATTTTGTGAAGTGACCGTTAATGTCATTGACATTATTGCGCCAACTATTCTTTGTCCGCAAACGCCAGTAGTAATTGATCTGGATCCAAGAACCTGTGACTCTGCATTCGACATACAATCGTTTATTCAATCAGAAGATTGCGATGTACAAATAACCACTGACCCACCAATTAATGGAGGGCTACCTGCTGGCATCTCTACTGTTGAGATAACAGCCACCGACGCTTCCGGAAATTCTAATTCTTGCAGTATCGAAGTAGATGTTCAATTGACTGAGGAAGTCGTGTTTGATGTCACTTTAGGATGTAATGATCTACTAAATATTTCGTTACCATCTGATTGTGAATTTGCATTGACACCAGATATGATTCTAGAAGGTACACCAGATATTTGTACTGATCTACTGTGTATTGAAGTGAGAGATCCAGATGGAAATCCACACATCAATTTCTTTGATCTTTCAGATGTTGATCAAGTATTTACTGTACGAATCGTTGATTGTAATGGTTCAGGAAACAGCTGTTGGGCAAGTGTAAGAATTGAAGAAAAGCTCATTCCAGAAGTAGCATATCCAAGGGATACAACCATTCTTTGTCTAGAGCCTCAAGATCCAGAATACCACAAACTTGGATTCCCAGTTATATTAAATTGTGAAACAAGCGCGGATATAACGTTCACTGATAATTACATTGAATTTGACCAATGTTCAGATCCAAGAGCAGTCATTGAACGAACATGGGTCGTCACAGATGATGACGCTCAAATGCATAGAGATACGCACACCCAAATCATCACAATCATACCTTTTAGCAATGAGCACGTGACCTTCCCAGAAGATATCACAGCACAAAATGCATTGGCTTGTGAAGATGTATCAGCAACACTTGATGATATTGAAAACGGCATATTAAGCCCGACGTCAATCTTACATCCAGACAGCACAGGATTACCAACAGCATTTGGTATTCCATTATTGACTAATGCTGGCTTGTGCTTATTTAATGTTGGATATGAAGATGAGGTCCTTGAGGGCTGCGGTACTACATTTAGTATTCTACGTACTTGGAAGATTTTAGATGTCTGTAAAGGCGCTTCACCTACTAATCCAATCGAGCACACGCAAATCATTGTTGTTTTAGATTCTAAGGCACCAGAAGTTGTTAATGATACACTTGATCTACTGGTAAGCATTGATCCTTGGACGTGCGTATTTACTGGTCTTTTACCAATTCCAGAATTTGTAGAAAGTTGTGGAACGGTATCCATTGATGGCTATGCTTCAGGAGGTGGGTTTTTAGACGTCTCTAATGAAGATGGTGAAATTACTGCAACAGCTGTCAATTTCTTTGAAGGAACACACACTGTAAACTATGTGTTTAAAGATGCTTGTGGAAATATAAGTCTGTTCGATTTTAATGTCATTGTCATTGATAATATTCCGCCAGTCGCTGTTTGTCAAACCGATCTTCAAGTAATATTGACAAATGGTCGTGACAACGGTACTGCCAAAATATTTGCTGATGATGTCGATGGGGGAAGCCATGATTCTGGTTGCAGCACTGTGAGTACTTGTCTAGTCAGATTGATAGATTTTGAGGCTGGTTTAATTGAAGGTTTAGTAGATGGTAATATCGCTTATAATGCCATTAATTCTTGCTTTATAGATGGCGAGTTGCAAGACACCACTTTTAACAAAGATGGAGCAATCGAATCTGTGCTATCGATACCGTATGTATTGTGTAAGGACGAAATCACGTTATGCTGCGAAGATGTGGGCTTGCAAGATTTGGTCTTAATTGCATCAGATGAAAATGGTTTGACAAACAGCTGCATGACGACAATCAATGTGATTGATAATTCTGCAAGTGCACTGAATTGCGAACCACACACCATTGATTGTTCGGAGGATAGCAGTGTTGATATATTAGCTCCAATTGGTGAAAACACACTTTGTGGCGAAGATGTGAACGTAGAATTCATAGATGATTCAGAATTCCTCGACGGTTGTGGCGAAGGACAGATTTTCAGAATCTGGTATTTTGATTTGAATGAAAACCAACAACTTGATGAAGGAGAAAACAGTTGTAATCAAGTCATCACTATCATAAATGCTGAAGGATTTGATCCATTTACATTAAAATGGCCGAAACATTTCACAGGTGAGACTTTCGAAGGCATAAATCTTGAATGCAATGCTGATGGTGAACTTACATCAGACCCAATAACTGTCGAAATGAGTGCACCTTTTAGTTGCTCTGCTTCCGATTTTGGTATGCCAGTTTGGTGCAATACGTCTTGCGGATTAGTCGGTGTCAGTGCAGAAATTGATACTGTTGCAACTTCAGATGCATGTCTTGAACTAATCAATAGATGGACAGTGATTGATTGGTGTACCTGGGATGCAAATGAAAATGATATTGATGATGAAAACGATACCGATAATGATCAGTTTGAAGCTGTCGAAGATTGGGCGCAAGGTGATTGCACAGGTTGTCCAGAAGGCATTTCTGATGATCCAGTTTATTTCAGATATAGCGAAGTTGATCTTGACGGGTATTATACATTCGATCAGATTATCAAAATCATTGATGATGTCGCACCTACCGTTGACATAGAGGATTTGATTGTGACCATTTCTGATGGTCGCACTTCTAAAGACGATGATCTGATTTGTTCAACTATAGGCCTATTAAATGCTAGTGCAAGTGATTTTTGTGGAGATAGTCCTATTTCTGGTGATGCGTTAAAATGGCAGATCAGCTATGACAATGGAGAATCAGTTGAAGTTACTACTTTGACTGGGGCATCAATTAGTTTGGAGTCTCAGGCGGGAAGTCCAGGAGATAGCCACACAGTCAATGTAATTGTTTCAGATGGTTGTGGCAATGAAAGTTCTGCAACTGCTGTCATCTCTTTTGTTGATGATAAAGCTCCAGTTCCAATTTGTGTTGCAGGAGTAAGTACAGTGTTTATGCAATCAGACGGGTCTGTCGAGGTATGGGCAGCAGACTTTGATTTGGGAAGTTTTGATAATTGTTCTGATCTTGATTTTACGATTGTTACAGATGGAGAAGAGCCTATCCTTCCAGGAGGAGAAGGCTTTGAATCGCAAAGAAGATTTACAGTGACTTGTGATGACCCAATACAGATATATCCATTTGATGTATGGGTATGGGATGAAGATGGCAATGGTGATTTCTGTAATATTGAAGTATTGATAGATGGTGACTGTGATAATGTATCCTCCAACTCTTTCATTAGTGGATCAGTAACAACACAGTATGAAGATGGTATTGAAGATGTAGAAGTATTAATAGAAAGTCTTCAATTATCAGAATACCCTAAATCTCTACTCACAGACGATTCAGGTAGATATGCCTTTAATGATAATCCTAATGGTCAAAACTATTTCCTCTCTGCATCAAAAGATGACAATCATGCTAATGGGGTATCTACAATAGATTTAATCATAATTCAAAGTCATTTATTAGGGTTGAATTCGATAAATTCTCCTTATAACATTATTGCGGCCGACGCAAACAATGATCAGAGAATATCAGCTATAGACATAGTCACATTGAGGAAGCTCATTCTGGGCCTAGAGACACATTTAGAATATAATACAAGTTGGAGATTTGTAAGAAAAGATTTTGACTTCTTAGATGTTAATGTGCCATGGCCATTTATCGAAATGATAAACATTCACCCATTACAATCAAATGATCTTGCTAATGACTTTATTGGAGTTAAAATAGGAGATATATCTGGTGATGCCACTCCTAATTCGCTCTCCAATTCTGAAATTAGGTCTGCTGGCTTACTTGTATTGAAAACGACGTCATCTGAATTTAAGAAAGGAGATGCAATCGAGATACCTATCCATGCAAAAGACCTTGACTTGAGCGGATTCCAAATGACCCTTGACCATCAGAATTTACGTTACTCTCATGTGGAAGGAGCAAGCGTCAGCTTAAAAGATGAACACATAGGTATTCACGATGGCCAATTAACGTTTAGTTGGAATGGTAATATGACCCAAGGAGATGATGTGCTGTTTTACATTAACTTCATTGCGGAGACTGATGGCGTCATTTCAGATGCATTAGACATTAATTCTGGCATTACAAAAGCTGAAGCTTATGTGGATGAAAAGATTTTAGATATCGCCCTTGAATTTAATGATGAGCTAGACGGAAAGTTTGAAGTATTCCAAAACGATCCGAATCCATTTACAGAATCATCTGCCATACGGTTCAATGTTCCAGTACAATCAGACATAGAATTGTCCATATTTGATGTCAATGGTAAAGTGGTTAATACCCATATTGGTAATTACAGTAAAGGCACTCACTCCATCATGCTGGATCGTAATGAACTGTCAGTGTCAGGTGTCATATTTTATCAGCTAAAAGCAGGAACATTTACGAGTAAGGCTTTCAAAGCAATTATTATTGATTAATATTATAGATATGAAGGGAGCATTAACGCTCTCTTCATATTTTTTATATGGAAAAAAAGGCGACACTAATATACGTCGGAGACCCCATGTGTTCTTGGTGCTACGGCTTCTCTCCAGAGTTAGCCAAGGTTGTAGATGCATTAAAAGAAAAGGTCAATTTCGAACTTGTCTGTGGGGGGCTTCGTCCTTACAATACGCAGACGATGGCAGAATTAAAATCGTTTCTCACCAAACATTGGGAAGATGTTGGTGAACGAAGTGGTCAGTCCTTTTGCTTTGACATCCTAGATAGCACATCAATTACCTACGACACAGAACCACCATCTCGTGCAACAATAGTCGTTAGAACACTCGCACCAGAAAAAGAATTTAGTTTCTATAAACAATGCCATTCCTTGTTTTACCAAGAAAATAAAAACATGCATCTCGCAGAAAGTTATCGTGGCTTACTAGGGTCTCTAGGATTAAGTTTTGATGCATTCAATGCACATTTTGATTCTGAAGAAATGAAGGCAAAGACTAAAGACGACTTCCTAAGAGCTAGAAGCCTAGGTGTTCAAAGTTTTCCGACGATGTTGCTGCAACATCAGCATGGGACTCAACAAGTTGCAGCAGGATATGCGAAAGCGGAAAGTATATTGAGTCGGATTGAAGAGCAGTTGTACTAATGTTTAATGCTTTTTGCTGAGGCGAGACGACTTCAGCGACGCGCACCACGTGCGGGGTGCTTGAAGGCGTCCCGCCTCAAGAACTGTATGCCTTGCGACACGTGCGTCCTTGTAGGCGTCCCGCCTCAAGAACTGTAATGGCACACTTAATAGTCTTGCTGATTAGATTTAGCTAGCTTCATAGGAATACCAACACACTTTTTTTCCATATAGGCCATCATGTCATTGATGAGAGCTTTGGTTGGTTCGTCTAGTTCTTCAAGTTGTTTGCTGTATACTTTATGAAGTGCTCGTTCTTTTACTGCTTTTATTTCTTCTGGAAGACTGGATAAGGATTTTTCGATTTGTCTTTGGCGATGTATGTCTACAAACGTTTCCACATGATTGGATACGATACGTTCAGCATCACTCACTTCTGTCTTTCTAAATCTTAGATTGTCTTCAGCTAACTCACGTAAATTTTCAATATCAATAATCTCTACATGTTGCTTTTCCGAAATTGACCGATCCACATTATTCGGGACTGCAAGGTCAATGACTAATTTTTGGTCTTTATCTGATCGGACTAAGCTTTCATATATTTCAGGTGTGACGATCGCTTCTGTTGCGCCTGTACACGCGATGATGCAATCAAATCCTCCTGAATATGTACCCAACTCACTTAAGTGAAAAGCATCTGCTCCAAGTTGTTTAGACAATTTCTCAGCATTGTCAATACTTCGATTAAAAATAGAAATATTGGAGAAAGAATGTTTGCTCAAAAACTTACTCACTAACTCGATGGTCTCTCCAGCACCAATCAACAAGAGCCTGTCTGTGGGCTTAATGAATGACTTCAATAGTTTTTGAATAGCTAAGGACACAATCGACACCGGCTTCTCGCCTATACGCGTGTTCGAATACACATCTTTAGCTGCCATAATCATGTACTCATTTACTAAGCGCAGATTATCACCTGTCAGCCCTAATCCAGCATTTGCATTATAGGAATCCTTACATTGCCTGAGTATTTCTCGTTCTCCTATCACTAAAGAATCCAAAGAACTAGATACCGCAAAAAAGTGCTGTATTGCTTTCTGACCCTCAAATACACGTATAAACTTCTTTAGATTACTTAGTTTGTCTTGCTTAAAGTCTGGATTAATTGAGAGTAAAAAAGTTGTCAAAAACTCATCGTTAATGACATGTGGTGTGTAAAAAAAGTACATGACTCTGTTACAAGTACTTAAATATTGCAGTTCTTTTAGTCCATTAGCTGCCTTGATTTCTTCTAATTTTGATAGATTGTCACCATCTTCTTCTTTCACTACAAAACGCTCTAACTCATTGACATTCAAGTCATGATGAGTAATTGTGATTATTTTATACTGATCTATCATTTCAAATAGGTACAAGCTTGCCTGCAAATATAATTCAGCTCATTGCTTTTATTGTCATCGTATTGTCAAGGCTGTTGTCTATTTACACACTAAGTTCTTTGAGAATGTATGTGACAATCCGTAAAAAGGAAGTGTTTTTGCATTACTTTTGCAGTCTTTTAGAATAAAACAAATCATTCATTACTATGTATAGATCACATAATTGCGGAGAACTCAGAATAGCAGATGTTGGCAGTGAGGTTACTTTATCCGGTTGGGTCCAAGTAAGTAGAGATTTTGGCGGATTGACGTTTGTAGATCTGCGAGACAGATATGGCATCACTCAGTTGGTGTTCAATATGGATGATAATGAGGAGTTGTGTTCTAAAGCGAGGACGCTTGGTCGTGAATTTGTGATTAAAACAGTCGGCAAGGTCAGAGAGCGATCTAACAAAAATCCAAATAGAGATACAGGGGATGTAGAAATAGAGGTTAGCGCGATGGAAATTCTAAATGCATCAAAAGTGCCTCCATTTACTATCGAAGAAGATTCTGATGGTGGCGATGAATTGCGTATGCAGTACAGGTATCTTGATTTGAGAAGAGGGCCGCTACAGCGGAATATTCGTTTTCGGAGTAAGTTGGCTATCGAGACAAGAAAATACATGGATAGTCAAGACTTTATCGAAGTCGAGACACCATTTCTGATAAAGAGCACACCAGAAGGTGCTAGAGATTTTGTTGTCCCAAGCCGACTCAATGAAGGTCAATTCTATGCCTTACCTCAATCACCGCAAACCTTCAAACAAATTTTGATGGTCGCTGGATTAGATAAATACTTTCAAATTGTAAAATGCTTCAGAGATGAAGATTTAAGAGCGGACAGACAGCCAGAGTTTACACAGATTGACTGCGAGATGTCATATGTGACGCGTGACCAAATTTTAGAAACCTTTGAAGGATTGACCGTCCACTTGTTTAAGGAATTGAAAGGGATTGACCTAGGCAAATTCCCTCATATAAGCTATGACGAAGCGTTAGAAAGATATGGGTCAGATAAGCCAGATCTGAGATTCGATATGGAGTTCATTTATCTGAATGATGACATGAAAGGGCATGGCTTTAATATCTTTGATAGCGCAGAGACAGTTGTCGGAATTGTTGCGGAAGGAACCGCAGATGAATATTCTAACAAACAAATGAAAGAACTCACTGAATGGGTGCAACGTCCTCAAATTGGTGCCAAAGGATTGGTCTATGTGAAGTATCAAGGTGATGGTAGTATAAAGTCAACTGTTGGTAAATTTTACAGCGATGATGTCCTTAAAGCACTTGGCGAAAAAATCGGAGCAAAAGCAGGAGATGTACTTTTCATCCTGTGTGGGGAAGAAGAAAAAACAAGAAAGCAATTGAATGAATTAAGACTCGAAATGGGTCGACGGTTAGGTCTTATGGAAGAAGGTGACTTTAAACCGCTATGGGTGATTGATTTCCCTTTACTAGAATGGGATGAAGAATCAGAACGATTTCATGCCATGCACCATCCATTCACTTCACCTAAAAAAGAAGATGTGCAGCGCATGTTAACAGGAGATCATGCGACGATGAAAGCCTTGCGTGCCGACGCTTATGATTTAGTGATTAATGGTTCTGAAATCGGAGGTGGTTCTATCAGAATACACGATCGCGCATTGCAACAGAAAAACTTCGATCTCCTTGGCTTTACAAAAGAAGAAGCACAAGCACAGTTTGGATTTTTGATGGATGCTTTTGAATATGGAGCACCGCCACATGGAGGTATTGCTTTTGGCTTTGATCGATTAGCTGCAGTCATGAATGGCCAATCGTCAATCAGAGATTTCATTGCATTCCCCAAAAACAATCAAGGAAGAGATATGATGATTGATGCGCCTTCTCCTGTGGATGGAGAGCAATTGAAAGAGTTGGGTATTTCTCTAAACGAGTAACGAATAAAGAAAATAAGGCTACTTAAAATAAACCTGATAGATGTGATTCATCTGTCAGGTCTTTCATTTTTAACTTCCTTATTCAGACTAATCTAACGTGAATAAAACAAACGTTACATCTACACAGCATTACAATTACATTACAACAATGTGATTCATCAAAATTTGACATGTACAACTAATTGTTTTACAATAAATTACACATGTAAATAATGTCTATTTATTTGATACCCTTTTATGCCAGTATGATATTGTTTACTAGGGCTATATGTTTGTGGTCAATAACACTTTAGACATACGCGACTTTCAACTGCATTCTTTACACGATAAAACTGCACGCAATTTTTTAATGAATTGATGGAATAAAGGGGGAATATTTTCAACGATCAATACCTAATCATTCTTTGATGATTATAACTGTTCTGACGTATACTCCTTTCTCATCTTATTAAATCCTATGGGTTCATAATCGACCCTCACTTTTTGAAATGACTTCAAGGAGACTAGGATTGTCATGTTTGAAATAAACAAATCAATCATAATGATAACTTTTTCATACCCTTACACAACCAGAATCCAAAGGTATATTTTGGGAATGGTACTTGTTAGCGCTTTGGCTTTTTCAACTGATGGATTTAGTCAATGTCCGACAATCTTTGTTGATGACTTGAATGGCACACCGGGTTACCCAGAAGTGAATGATCTCAGTGTTTGTGGTAAACCTGATACGCTTTCACTCTATGTGTTGAATACTTCAGGCCAAACCCTATCAAATTCTGAATTTGTCTTAAACATTCCACCAGGCTTACAATATGCGGGATTTGCGGATGCATTCGATCCAAGCTACAACATTCTCGAAGGTGACGTTTCTGATTTACAAAATCCAACATTTATATTTTCAACTCTTGGAGCAGACAGTGTACAGATTATCGCTATTGGCGTCATTGCCAATTGCGATATTTATGATCTACCGTCAGGTTCTGAATTCAAATTTGATGGGGATTTTAATTTTCTATTCCTACCAGAAGGAGAGACAAGACCAATCAGATGTCTTGCTAATCTGGATGGAAACATAGACTACAGTCCATTTATAAAACGGCCAACAATAAACATTACAAATCAATCTGCCCCATCTGTCACTATTAATAATTCAAATAGAAGGTGTAATAACATTACTGTATCGCAAAATGGGATCGGTGCTAGTGTCTCTGGTTTCAATTTCACAATTGATGGCCTTGACCTAAATAATTTTGCATTAAATGAGCTTTCTGTTGGTGGCGTTGCTGTGCCATACAATTATGACCCTGGTACGATGAATTTAAGTGCATTTGTTGATGATTCTTATTTGCCGCAAGGAGCATTAGGAGAAGATGAAAGTGTTGTGGTCAGAGTGTGTTATGAAGCACCGCTTGTTTGTGATACAGATCAGACGGTGAGTAATCTGACCTATGGTGCATCCTTTGGTTGTAGTGCGGATGAGCCACCTTGTGTAGCCCCTTCTATCATGAACGGTTCACTTCAATATAGACCAAATTTCAATGCGAATGCTGCTGTCAGTGTTACCCAAGTGAGTGATCCAGGTATATGTGGAGCTGATGCAGCCTTTGATGTCGTGGTAAGTAGTACAAATACAGACCCAGTACTTGGTTTATGGGAAGAATTAAAATTAGGTTTTCAAATTTGTGAAGGAGATGTTTTCGAGCCTTCGGATGTCATGATTAATGGAGTGTCATTAGACCCGTCATCATACTACTTCGATAATTTTGACTTTGTGGTAGATGCAACAACATTTATGTCTGATCCAGATGGTCCAGGAGTTGGTTTTGATGATGTTGATGGAGATGGAGTATTTGATGATCTCCCAGGAGGACAAGAGGCAGTAATGACAATTGCTGTAAAAATAAAATGCCAAGACCCTGCAGCTATTGCAGGTTGCGCTTCACTAGATTGCACATTTAGTCAAGCTACGGTAACTGGTCTAAGACATTGCTCACAAGTTTTTCAAACTACACCTTCCATAGACCCAGCACCTGAATTTTCTTATGGCAATTCATTTATATCTATCGATGAAGGTGATATTTCTCCGAATATGGATGGTTCCATATTTGGATATGACTTTGGAGTAGGTACAGGGTCAAATGATTCCAATGCGAGTCTCAATACTGTAACGATGGAATTTTGCTACCAATATGAAGCTACTGGTATTGATCCATGTATGGCACCTGGCGATAGCCCTTATTTCGAAATATCAATAGGCGGTCCTGAAGTGGTGATATCAGATATGGAAATCAATACCTCATCAGTCACCTTTAACGGTGGAGCAGTCGCAGCTGGACTCATTACTACTCAATTTAATAATGATACCTCAGGAGTCGTATTTGGTATTGATATTGGCTCTAATGATACCATGGCTCCACAATGCTATAATTTCACCTTAGAATTAGATTCATGCGTTTGTTATCCTCTCCAATTTTTATCAGCAAGTATGAGAGTGATCGAAACTTGTGGAGATTGTAGTGGTCCTAATGGTGGCGATTGCACCTTGGTCAGAGCATGTGAAGATACACAGTTAGCGTCTGCTCGATCATGTAATTGCGAATGTCCTATGTCTAATGATATAGTTGAATTAAGAAGAGTGGATTATGGTTACAGTGATAAGGATATGACTCAAAAACTAGAATTCGATAGCGACGAAGTTGATCCTTTAGATTGGAATAGATATTTACCCTGCGATAGTATTTACATGCATGTCGAATATGAGGTGCTTGACCCATTAACAATGGCTGATCTTGACGAAATTTATTTCAGAATATACAATTTTGCTTCACCAGGTACTTGGCAAAATAGACCAACCTTTGAGCTAGAACCTGATATGCACAATACGCGCATGCTTGAATTCTCATACGAAAAAGTTGGTTCGGGCACTAGAACACTCATAGACTTTAATGATTGTTATGATGACCGAACTGTGGAATATCTAAACATAAATGATGGTTATCTTGATGGGATAGGGGCGACTCCATATGGCGTCATTAATGGGGTAAGCACCTTTAATAATGGACTTGATGTGTTTGATAATCGGGAATTTCATTTTCGAGTGTATGATGCCGAAAAACAAAAGGAAAGAGGATTAAACACAACTCGAGATGGCAACTGCTGGACAGATCTCTTAGAAAACCAAATGGGTGGTCTCGAAAGAGGGGATAAGTTTCATATGATTGTCCACATCCCAATGCAGAAAAATCCTTACCGTGAATTAATTCCAGATGTCGCAGCAACACAACCCGCCGCAATTAATTTTAGAGGCGATGCAATATGGTATGCCGTAGTAGGAGGAGTACGAAGATTCCAA
This sequence comes from uncultured Saprospiraceae bacterium, assembly GCA_937997635.1. Classification (GTDB taxonomy): domain Bacteria; phylum Bacteroidota; class Bacteroidia; order Chitinophagales; family Saprospiraceae; genus CALFUK01. The sequence goes on from CALLFA010000167.1 coordinate 16,455, forward strand.
AGAGGAACTTGCGGAAGTAATCGCATTATAGAAACTCATTGTCCTGGCCCTATTGAATCAATTACAGACTACACAATCACGGATTGTGGCGCCATAGTAGAACATAGTTTTACAATGACAAATACCCCTGCCGATTGGTACATTGGGGAATTTCGACCAGATATCATGGAGATGGATACTCTCCGCGTTCCTCTTCCCTCTCCGTTTGTGTATGCAGGCAATCCGCGCATCATGCTGGATGATGGCACCATCATACCCATAAGCGATCCTATATTTGACAGCAATACATTTTGTGCTTTTGACGCAAGTAGTAATCAAACAAAATGTACTTCTCTCACTGGATCTACAGGTTATATGATGTTTGATGTCAGTGAAATTCCAACCTTTGGAGTGGGCCTTCCTAATGATCCTGCTTGTAGTTACAAACTATTGTACGATCTAGAAAGAATTTGTCCAGGCCCTATTAGCTCTCCTGAAAATTTTGAATTGTTTTATGATTACAGTTATACCTGTGATTACGTGCCAGGAGGTAACTATTGTAATTTTACCACACACCCTACGAGACCAGATTTATCGTTCTTAGGGAATCAAATTGCATACCCTGTAGAAGATTGTCCTGGATCAAATAATATGTCTAACAATGTTAGATTTGACTTTAGAGATTATCACTTGACACAGGATACATCTTTTACTCTCACATTTACAGATTCAAGTAATCCACTGCCACCAATAAGCTCTACGATAACAAGTACACTTCTTGCAGATCTAGAAGGTGCATCTGAATTCAATACTTATGAAGTATGTGCTGGACCAGGTACAGTATCACTTGACAATGTGATGACGACAATATTCCTTGAGCCGACTGTTCAGCTACTAAATGTTACAGATGCAACTGGAGCTCTAGTAACGTTTACTTTAACAAATTCAAGCTCTTTGGGTGAGACATATCTCATAGAAATGGGAACATTAAATCCTGATGAATGTAGAACAATTGAAATAGAAACCGAACTTACAATTTGTCCTTATCCAGGTGTTGGTACTCAAGTAGCTGTTAAGACTACAAGCAGTTGTTTGGATTTAGAATTTGCTTCCCAATTATTTGGTGTTGGTGGCGAAGCATGTGTATCAACAGGCCAATTTTATGAATATGTTGCTGGTGAAGCAGAGATTCAGGCAGAGTGGATACCGCAAGCAGGTCCTGTTCCTTTGTGTTCTATCCAGGACTTTCAGGTTTTAATTAAAAATACCAAAATAGCAACACTGACAGATCTAGAATTCAATTTCAATATACCAGAAGGCTTAATGTTGATACCCATGAGTTGGGAATACGAGTATCCAGAAGGTACTGGGAATTGGGTGGCAATCAGCGATCCTATAGTCAATGGCTCTAATGTTTTTGGCCCTATTTATCAATTGACAGATAGTGATATGCAAAGTGATATTCGCCCCAATGGTTTACCAGGTATTTTAGCAGTTATGCCAGGCGGAGAAAAAGTTAACGAGCTACAAATTCGCTTTAAAGCAAAAACGGTATGCGATATGTATGTATCCAATACCCCATTGTATTTTGAAGTCACAGCTGCTGATCCTTGCGAAAATCGCATAAGTTCTAGCCTCGCAATAAATTCAGGTGTGTTCATTAATAATGCTATTCCTGCAGATAACGCACAATTCTTAATCGCTGCCGACCCACTTAACTATACTTGTGGAGGACCTGTACCATTGTCCGTATCAGGTGTTAATTTATCGCAAACTGGAGGCGAAACATTTATGTCTGAAGCTTGCTTTACTTTTCCAATGGAGCTTGCCTACACCCCTGGCAGTTTTGTATTTACTGCACCAAGTTTCTGGACACCGACTTATGTAAATGAAACACCACTCCCTGGAGGATTCATAGAAGTGTGTTTTGACCTGCCTGATGGGATTGCTCCTTTAGAGTCATTCTCATTCAACGCTGAGATCACACCTGACCAAAATTCTACTTGCATGGAAATCTTATTTGGGGCATCAATAAAATCAATTGTAGAAAATCAACTCTGCGTTGGCGATGATAATACAGCAGATACTGATGATGATATGACCTGTGATGTGTTTGTCAATAATAGCATAAATGATCAAATCGTTGTTAAAATCAATTCCCCAGTAGAAATTGCTGAAGCAGCAATGATAGTCAAATGTGATAACGACCCTACCAGAGCAACTTTTGACTATACCTTGACCTTAGAAGGCATCAGCTCCACTGATTATGTAGGTACGATGAATTTAGAATTCTATAGAGACTTAAATCTAAATGGCATATATGATGACGGTATTGACCCGTTGATGGATTCTCAAAACCTTTTTGTGAATGTCAGTTCGGGTGAAACATCCGATGTGACAGGTACAACAACACTTCCAGAAGAATTTTCCTGCCCTATGATCATACTGGCAAGTTTTGATGTTCCGTGCGATTGCAATGGGACAGAATTTTACTTCGAAGGACCGCCTATTCCAGAATTTGTCGAACAATTTGATGGTCCAGTTTCGGTATGCCCAGGGGATGATTTCATGATCGATATATGTAGCGGATATGACTTTGAATTAGCTAATCCTTCTTCTGGAATTATTACTGAAACAGCAGATATGTTGTCAGTGATGGTCAATGACGGATTTGGTGTTAACTCACCGGTGATACTTAAAGTCTCTAGTATGTCTGCATCTTGTCCGGCAGAATTTGAAATTGAAATATTCCAATTAGAATCGTTTGAAATTGGTCCATTTTCAACAATTCAAGCCTGCGATCTTGAATGTACAGATTTGATGTTGGAAGGAATCCCAGAAGACTGGTATGGCAATATGATTGTTGAGTGGTCACCCGCTACCTTTCTTAGCGACCCTAATTCATGGACTCCTCAGTTATGTAATCCAACAGCTGATATTACCTATACGATCACTGTGACCAATCCGAATAATGGATGTACAGCAAGTGCTCCTTTGCCAATAAATGTAATCAATTCAACACCACCAACCTTGACCTATGAAGGATTTGATGAATGTTACTTTGCTTACGATCCGCCTAGAGTTGTTGCAGAACCATCAGGTTTATCCAATTACTCTTTCTTCTTTGAAGATCCGAATGGAGATTTACTCCTACAAACTGGCACCTCAAATGAATTCACATTACCATTCCCATCAGGTACCTATTATGTGATTTTTGATGATGGAGAATGTATGACTTCGTCTATTCCAATCACAGTAGATTTAAGAGATTGTACATTTGATTTAGCACTGGAGAAAACATTAAACTCTGGAGTGGTCACACCAGTGTATGTGGGTGACATTGTGACTTTTGATATAGAAGTTACAAATCAAGGAACAGAAAATGCCGTAGATATTATTGTATACGACTACATACCAGCTGGCTTCCAATTGGCTGATGCTAACTGGAATAATTTAAACCCAACAACCGCCAGTCAAACAATTACTGGTCCTATCCTTCCTGGCCAATCTGTCATCATCTCTATTGACTTAGAAGTCTTACCATCAGCTACGGCTGGTGATTTGGTAAACTATGCAGAAATCGAATCTGGCGACGACGCCAATGGTGAAGGATATCCTGATATCGATTCAACACCAGATAGTGATGATTCTAATGATACAGGAGGGACACCTGGAGATCCCAGTGAAGATGGAAATATTGACGACGATGGTACGATAGATGAAGATGACCACGACCCCGCCATTGTTCCTGTTGAAATATTTGATCTGGCATTGATAAAGACTTTATCAACTGGACAAGCTACCCCAGTCCAAGTAGGTGATGACGTGACTTATGATATAGAAATTTGTAATCAAGGAACTGTAGATGCCCTAAACGTAGAAGTCGTTGACTACTTACCAGCAGGCCTGATATTGAATGATCCAGCTTGGGTACTTGATGCAAATGGCAATGCATTTCAAACCATCACAGGTCCTATTTCTGCCGGAACGTGTCAGACCATCATGATCACATGTACGATAACATCATTCCCAGCATCAGGCAGCTATCAAAACTTTGTTGAAATAAGCTCAGCAGAAGATGAAAATGGCAATATGCCTCAAGATATAGATAGCACACCAGACAATGATGATAGTAATGACGGACCAGTCAGTGATGATACAACAGATGGTTCTAATGGTGATGAAGATGATCATGACCCAGCAGTTATCCCTGTTGTGCAAACAGAATGTAACACGACTAATACTGGTCCTGTTTGTGCTGGCGAAGACGTCACATTAATGGAAGATGCTGGAGATGCAGTGGCATGGGCATGGACAGGTCCTGGTGGATTTACCAGCACCCTTCAGAATCCGGTAGTTAGTCCAGCTATCGGTGGCGTTTATGAAGTAACCATTACCGATCAGTTTGGATTTACAGAAACCTGCTTTATGCAAGTAGAAGTCATCCCTAGTCTAACCATTAATGGGAATGTTACTGATGCTTTTTGTAATGGAGGAACCGACGGAGAGATTGACATCATTGTAGTTGGAGGAACAGGTCCTTTCGAATTTGATTGGAATATAGATGGTTTTGAAGCCATCAATGATGATTTTGAAGATCAGACTGGTCTTGCTGCTGGTATGTATATTGTTGAAGTTACTGATGCAAATGATTGCATTACTACAGCATCATTTACAGTATCTGAACCCACAGCCATCGAATGTATGGCAAGAGGTATAGATCCACTTTGTAATGGTGCTGAAGATGGCAGTTTAGAAGTAAGAGCTAGAGGTGGCAATTCACCTTATGAATACAGTTTTGACGGTGCAGCTTTTCAACCAGGAAATATGTCTTCAGGCTTTGGTGCAGGAACATATACAATAACCGTGCGTGATAGTGATGGCTGTACAACAACCTGCGAAGTAACTCTTGGTGAACCTTTACCATTGACTTGTACTGTGATAGGTGTTGATGAGACTGATTGTGATGTGAAGAATGGCGAAGCAACAGTTATGGGTACAGGCGGTACAGAACCATATATGTATAGTCTAAATAATGGGAACCCTCAAACTAGTGCAAGTTTTACTGGATTGGATGAAGGAACTCACGTGATTACCATAACAGATGCTCAAGGATGTGAATCCACTTGCAGTGTTACAATCGGTTCTCCTGCTTTCCCCGAATGCACAGTACAAACAGTCACAAATGTATCATGCAATGGTGGTGGAGACGGCGTCATTGTTGTAAGTGGTTCAGCTGGGAGCGGTAGTTTTGAGTATAGTATTGATGGAGGCGTTACCTACCAAGCATCAGCTACATTTAATACACTAGCTGCTGGCGATTATACAATCATTACGAGAAATACAGGGACATTAAATTGCATTGCAGAATGCGAAGCAACAGTTCAAGAGCCAGAGCTATTGGAATGTATGGAAATAGTCACGACAGAATCTTGTGATTTAGGAGATGGGACAATTGAAGTAACAATCTCTGGCGGCGTTGAACCTTATGAATACAGTATCAACAATGGAATGACTTATCAGTCCTCAAATACATTTATTGATTTGATGCCTGGCATGTATACAATAACCACTAGAGATGCCAACGGTTGTACCACGACTTGTATAGGAGAAATTATACCAGATTGTTTTGACTTGGCTTTGATTAAAGAATTAGATCCTAATCAGGCTACTCCGGTAATACCTGGAGAAGATATCACCTTCTTTATCACAGTATTCAATCAAGGTACCATCGATGCATACAATGTAGAAGTCGTAGATTATACTCCTACTGGCATGATATTGAATGATCCAACATGGAGTATTGGCGCAGTTCCAACAGAAGCATTCCAGACTATTGCAGGTCCAATTGCCCCAGGTGCTTCTGTCACCATACCTATAATCTTACAAGTAGATCCAAATTATAGCGGTGGTGTTCTTCAAAATTTTGCGGAAATAAGTGAAGCAGATGATGACACAAATCCAAACAACACACCGCCTACCGATGGCGATTCCAGTCCTGATAATGACAATGGAAATGATGGTGATTTCACGGATAATGATGTCGATAATACAAATGGAGATGAAGATGATCACGATCCTGCAGATGTCTTTGTACAGCTATTCGATTTAGCTTTGGCTAAAGACCTATCCGCTTCTCAATCCTTACCAATCGGTCCTGGCGACCAAATCACATTCACACTCACAGTGACGAATGAAGGTAATGTTGACGCATACAGTATTGCATTGGCTGATGTCATTCCTACAGGTACAACATTAGATGATGCCGACTGGACAAACAATAGCGGTACAGCTGATTTGAATATACCAATCGCTGGACCACTAGCACCGGGTGCTTCTACAACCGTGGACATCACCTTCTTAATCGATAGCGATTTTATGGGAACATCTATCATGAACTCTGCTGAAATTACAGCTGCAGATGATGATACGGATCCTGACAATGATCCACCTGCAGATAATGATTCTGCTCCTGATAATGACGATGGTGACCAAAGTGAAGATGACGAGGATCCAGAAGTCGTGCCTATTGGTCAAGTATTCGATCTTGCATTGATCAAAACATTTAATGCAGCATTGAGTGATAGTCCAATCGTGCCAGGAAGTGCTGTGGTTTTTGATATTACAGTATTCAACCAAGGTACTTTAGATGCCTTCAATGTAAATGTTCAAGATTTCACACCAGCTGGATTGATACTCAATGATCCTAACTGGACAGAAACAGCTGGAGTCGCTGACTTGAATGCACCAATTGCAAGTATCCAAGCTGGAACAGATGAGACAGTGATGATTACATTCACGGTTGATGCGGATTTCATGGGTACAAGCATCACAAACAATGCCGAAATATCAAGTGCTGAAAATGCTGATGGTAACATGCCTGATGATATTGACAGTACACCAAATAATGAAGACGGTTCATCTCCAGATCCGAATAATGATGATATTGCTGATACAAATGGTAATGACGATTACGATCCAGAAACGATCATGATCGAGCAGACTTTTGACCTTGCGTTGACTAAGACATTTAATACAAGCGCAAGTGATAGCCCACTCACTCCAGGAAGTACAGTTGTGTTTGATATTGAAGTATTCAACCAAGGAACTGTTGACGCATATAATGTCCAAGTTGTAGATTACATTCCTGCTGGTTTAACACTGACAGGCTTGGGTTGGCAAGAACTCGTGACTGGAGAAGCGACATTATTGAATGAAATTCCATTGATTAGTGCCGGTCAAAGTGAAATTGTCAGCATAGAATTTATTATAGATGCTTCTTTCATGGGTACAAGCATTACGAATGATTCTGAAATTCAGAGTGCAGAAGATGCTGATGGTAATATGCCAATAGATGTTGACAGTACGCCAGGTGATGACAGTACACCAGATGACTTAGCTGACAATGACGATACGGCCGATGACAATGGCGGTGATGATCAAGATCCAGAAGAGATTACGATTGAGCAAACCTTTGATTTAGCATTGACTAAGGAGATCAACAGTGCAGCAACACCTCCTCCTTATGGACCAGGAAGCACTGTTCAGTTTACAATAACAATAGAAAATCAAGGAACCCTTGATGCCTTTGATATTGATGTGACAGATTATACACCGACTGGACTAAGCATTCCA
>CALLFA010000168.1 GCA_937997635.1 uncultured Saprospiraceae bacterium
TCTCGCAGCAGAGGAAGGTCCTGTACCATTCCCTATTTCAAAGACAACGTCTGCACCGCTTTCTTGCCATATGGTTGTTGCTCCACCACCAAGACTATATCGGCCTATAGAAAATTCGGTAAACGAATTGGCCCATGTGCCAAGGCCTGTAGCTATGCTATAATTTCCACCTGCCTGTGTATCAGCCCCAAATGCAGCAGACAAATTACCCAATACATTGTAGTTCCATGCTGATGTCATATTGCCAACTCTGAAAGCGCCTTTGCTAGGCTGCCACATCAACTTTGGACCAGTGGAAATAGTGTCTTGGCCAAACAGGACAGTATGATTTTTTTCGACGTGAAGACCTGGTTGATTCTGGGCATGAATTACAGAAAGAAACAATAAGGATACTAAGAGGATAAAGAGGTATTTCATGATGTTGACCTTAATTTATTTTGGAATTAGCTTACTATGGATACTGCGATTTTAATTTATAGTTGCATTCTATGTCCTAAGATCTGAGATATTATAGAATAATTTTGAGTTAATGAGTAAGCGGTAGCTGTCAGTGTGTGAACGGACGATATTTTGTGTAAGCGGTCAAAGGTATTGTGCCATTTTGGGTTAATTGGTGAAAACCAACCGAGGCAAACTGATTAGAGTGATACTAGAGTGGAATATTAAAAACAGTTTCAGAATTCAAATGGAAGAAAAAAATTAGAATTCTCGGATTCCTTTCATTGATTATTGTATTCAGTTCGCACTTACCATATTTTAATTGGTGGGGCTTCTCAACAAGAAGGGAAATAATTAAATTACTTGCGAATAAACCTCTTTCTATTAACGAAGTCGCAAAGCGGTTTTAAATTTCAAGACCTGCAACTTCTAAGCATATTAAAATTCTTGTTGAATCAGATCTTATTACTGTAGAAAGTAGCGGCAGAGAAAGATATTGCCATCCTAATTTATCACCTATTGAGGAGGTATTTAACTGGGTGAAAAATTATGAGTATTTCTGGTTAAATAAACTTGACAACCTTGATGAATGTATGAAGAAATCGAAAAATAAATAACATAACATTCTATCATTATGGAATCGCACTTCTGGCGCTTGAATTTCAATCAATTGTTATTTACATAAGCTCTTCAACCAATCCTATTTCACAACTGTCAGAATCTCCTTGTACCTCTTGGTATCCTTAAGCAATGCAATGGCTGCATCTACTTCGCTGTCATTTCTTAAACGTTGTTGTGTTTTACCAGTTTCAAAATGATATCTGGCGACGATGCTCTGTTCGATTTTTCTAGAAATAACGTCTTCGAATTCTTGAAGGTCATCTTTCTTTTCCAATTCTATTTTACTTTTGATCGCATCGATATCTGATTGGAGAGCAAGTGCTTCCTCATTGGCATCTTCTTCTAATTCATAGAGTTCTTTTTCCGCTTCTGTCTGGAAAGAAAAATCATTCTCCTTAAGGAAAGCAACAAAATTATCGTACTCGGTATATTTGAAATCTTCCGGTGCACCGATGCTGTCATGGGTATTGACATATTGATTGATGTATTTGAACAACCAATTGTCGTTTTCTAAAGATTTTAAAATCGCTGGGGCATCGTCTCCGTCTAGTTTGACATCAGGTGTCACACCACCTCCATCTAAAACCGGTCTTCCATTTCTTGTTTTGAATACTGCTCTATCTTCGTCTGGAATATCTTTTGGATCTCCATCAGCACCATAATCTATACTTTGGATGCAACGGCCGCTTGGAATGTAATACTTAGACGTCGTTACTTTAATTCTAGAGTTATACCCTACTTCTCTGTGATTTTGTACCAGACCTTTTCCAAAACTTCGCTGTCCCATGATGACGCCACGATCATAATCCTGAATGGTACCAGCTACAATTTCGGATGCCGAAGCAGAACGTCCGTTAATTAAAACAACCAGCGGAATATCTGCGTCTAACGCTTCAGCCGTAGTTTTATAGCTCTTATCTCTGTCTTTCACTTTACCTTTTGTAGACACCACTTCCATATCTGGTCCTAAGAACAAATTAGAAATACCAACAGCTTCTCGTAGCAAACCACCACCATTATATCTGAGGTCTAGGATGACACCATTGATGTCCTGTTCTTTTTTTATTTCCTTTATTGCTTTACCAATGTTAGCTGAAGCATTCTGGGTAAATGTGGTCAAATTCACATAAGCGATATCGTCCCCAACAATGCCATTATATGGTACATTTTTTAGTTGGATATTATTTCTATCTAGAGAAAATTTTTGTTCTTGACCATCTCTGTTGATTGTCATTCCAAGTGTTGAACCTGGAAATCCTCTGACAATCTGAACAACATCATCATTCGATCTATCTTTGGTACTCTCTCCGTTAATTTTTACAATTTGGTCCCCAACTTCAATACCAGCTAAATGGGCAGGTCCGTTTTCAATGATTTCTGTAATCGTCACCCAACCATCAATCACTTTACTGACAGCACCTATACCGTTGTATTGTCCTTCTGTGCTGATCCGGTAACTCTGTACTTGAGATTCTGAATAGTATACGGTGTAAGGATCAAGCGACTCCATCATAGCGTCTATACCCGTGCGCATCAGTTGGCCTGGATCGATATCGTCCACATAGTGTGTATTTAGCTCCTTATAGACAGTAGAAAATATCTCTATGTTTTTAATGATTTCGAAGTATTTGTCATTGAAAACAGTAGCAGAAATTGCGCTGAAGGCAAAAAGAGCAAAAAGTGTGTATTTCAGAAACCTCATGGTATGTATTTAGATACGTGATAGTAACGTATGAACCAACATCTCGTGTATAGATAAGTTCCGTTAATTTTTGATTTAAGAGTAATATGAGGTGAAACATTAAGGCATTAAGAAACGTCGCTGTAGGCGTCTCGCCTCAGCAAAGTCTGAGCTAGGATTAAAGAAACAAGATTTGACTATAATCTATAAACATCAAGGCATTTCTTCCTAAGTCCTTACCTTCGCCATATGACTATTCTATGCATAGAATCCACAGCATTTCACTCTTCTGTAGCCATATTTGAGGGTGAATCTCTCATTCTTAATAAAGAATCGGCTGTCCCAAACTCCCATTCAGAGATGCTTGCGCAGATGATTGCTGATGTTTTAAAAGAAAGTCAACTTAAACCAAGTGATTTGGATGCTATTGCAGTGTCTAAAGGACCAGGATCTTATACTTCGTTGAGAGTAGGTGCTTCATTGGCTAAAGGCATGTGTTTTGCGCTCAATATTCCTTTAATTGCTATCGATAGTCTGTTGATTACGGCATTTCCATACTTTCCAAGGGAGATTTCAGATGATTTCATGGTCATTCCCACCATTGATGCACGCAGAGATGAGGCCTATATAAGCATATATACCCATACAGGTGAATTAAGAGAAGCTCCACATCCACATATTTTTGACCAAAACTCATTTGTACACTTAAAAAGGGAAAAATTGATCATTTGTGGGAATGCAGCAAAAAAAGCAGGTGATCTTATACAAGACTCAAGAATAAGAATAGAGCAAAGTCATCCGCAGGCGATGCATATGGGGTCCTTAGCCTTTGAGCAATTTCAGGCAAAATCCTTTGCTGATGTGGCCTATTTCGAGCCGAATTACATCAAATTACCCAATATCACAACACCTAAAAAACCGTTAATTTAAAAAAATTGAAACCCAAATAGGGGCTTTAGTTGTTTATAATCATGTGGAAACATATGGTAAATATTATAAATATTTAATGCCTTGTCGTTTTTGGTACAGTTTTGGTCTTATCCATACATGTTATTCTGTGATATAAATAATAACGTATGAGAAATAAGAAAATAGAAACAATTACACTCAAAAGAGGTGGCAGCGAAGTTCAACTGGACTATGCTGACCTCAGAAAAGCAGTTCTTGTACTCAGAGCTGTAAACCACAAACTTCGTCAACGTATTATCGACCTATTGGAAGATAGTGATACGATGACAGTAACAGACATCTATATCAAACTACGATTAGAGCAGTCTGTAGCTTCTCAACATTTGGCTATCCTTAGAAGGGCTGGTGTTGTATTGACTGAGCGCCAAGGGAAGTTTATCTACTATTCATTGAATAGAGACAGACTTCAGCAAATCTCACAATTGGTTGAAGAACTAGCGGGATAAGCTCATTTTAGAGCCTAATCTATTCTATTCACATAGTAATCAACGACTAACGAATTAAGAAAAATCATAATATTTCTTTTTTATATTATAATTATTCATCATATTTGTCTTAAGGTCGTTTACAAACTACAAAATAGGAAAGCATTATGATCAATAAGACTAAGATCAGATTCAACCAAGAAGATCTCGACTACTCGGTTGAATTGATGAAAGCCTTAGCTCATCCACTTCGATTGAAGATTCTTGAATTCATAGATAGTCAAGATGTCATCAATGTGAATAAGATTTATAACACCTTGAAAATAGAGCAATCTATCACTTCACAGCACTTACGGATTCTCCGGTTGGCTGG
>CALLFA010000169.1 GCA_937997635.1 uncultured Saprospiraceae bacterium
TACATAAGAATTTGTATTTTTAATGTAATGATTATATCATCAGTAAGACTTAGAAATTATCCGGAAGATAAGCAAGATGAATTCCCCTGGACTTTACCATTAATAAAGGAATTCGAAGAGATGGTTTTTGAAAAGTCAGTCAGCTTTTTTGTTGGTGAAAATGGTAGTGGCAAATCTACAATCCTTGAAGCAATCGCTGCATATTCTGAAGTACCCCTTGCTGGAAGTTATCGCCTTGAAGATGACGAATCTTTAGCGGCAGCGAATAACCTGGCGGATTATTTAAGAATATCATTTGACCAAAAAACACATAAAGGCTTTTTTGTTCGTGCCGAAGACTTTATTGGTTTTGCCCGAAACATTAAAAATGAAATCAAAGCGCTAGATGCAGAGATCGCTGAAGTAAAAGAAACATTTACAGGTGGAGACATCAAACTTACGCTTGGCGCAATCGAAGGCGAAAAGAATAGCTTGATCGCTCGTTATACAAAAGATCTTGAAGCAATGTCCCATGGTGAAGGATTTCTAAAATTCTTCACCTCCAGAATTACTGGCCAAGGAGTTTACCTAATCGATGAGCCGGAAGCAGCACTTTCTCCAACTCGGCAATTGAGTTTACTGTCATTAATAAAAGAAAAGGTTGAGAAAACGGGTTCTCACTTTATCATTGCCACCCATTCTCCAATTATCATGTCTTTGCCAGATTCAGAGATATTTTATTTTGATGAAGGTAAAGTCACTAAAGTCACATATAAGGAGACACAACATTATAAGTTGACAAAGGCCATTCTGGATAATCCTGAGCATATATTGAACTTGCTATAATTTGCTAAACGCTAGCCAGTATAAATGCTTTGTTGTTTTTACGGGCATCCAGAAATAGCGGCTTCAAAAATTGAACCCAGATCAACTTCGAAACCAATTGTCATCTCCACTTGATTCGACGCATGAACAGAGACATTTGCACCAGATAATATTTTGCTAGATATGTCTATATAATTTGAGGCATAGAATTCTATTACACCAGTATCATATGTCTCTGTCAACATATAAATATCTGGACATACTATATCTGTTCCTTCACAGATGCAGTTTGAATTGTATGTATCGTCAGTTGTTGAAGAATCACCATCATCACAAGATTGTCCAACTATTGGAAAAGTAAAGTCTTGACTGAATATCTGAAGTTCCTTTAAGTTGATGGCATCATGACTCCCATCGTTGTTACCAGATTTTTGGATTCTGACATATCGACCAGTAGTATAAATATCTACACCGACATGACCCATTCCAGAGACGTCTCCCAATTGATGGGTAAATTCAGAAGTATTAAGAGCAGCGGCAAGGTCAGTATCACTTGGGAAAGGAGATGAAGAAACTAAAACATAGGCATTACTTAATCTCTCGGAGCAACAGCTAGTACGATTCTTAATTGCAATAGCTGTAATATGATGATTACTCCCTAGATCAATTTCAACCCAATCTGTGGTGGAATCACCTGATGTGTGTGCTAGTTGATCTGAACTATTATTGATTATATCATCATTGAGATTTTCTGCAACTAGAGTATTGTTAAACATTGAGCTCATAGATGCAATACCATTTAGGGCAATATTCGTGACTGGAATACAATCACAAGCAGTATTAATCGCCAGATTTCCGCCACAAGAAGGAACACATTCTGTACCGATCAAGTCTTCGTCACCTGCCATACAGGGTTGATTTGGGTTACTATCGCTAGACAACATCCACAGGACAGCGTCCTTCATCAATTGTTCGAACTGTGGGAATCCTCCTGTAAAATTTGATTGACTGTGTCCCAGAGCAGTGTAAAATATCTTGGCTCCACTTGGTTTGGTTTGAATCCATCCCATAGGTCTTTCTTCGTCATAAGAATTACCTCCAGTCGATTCTACCTCGAACAATTCGGTGATGTTGTTATTCAGATAGCCATTTTCCCAATAGTAGTATTCTTCTTGTTTTTGCCATGGGAAAGTAATGTTTTCTATAGAAGGGTGCGACACTAGATCTGTCATCAGAGCGACATGACTAGAGCTTGTGTGATTGGGACTATTTTGTACACTTCCTCCTAGGGTTTCTGCAAACCAATCCCATGTACCAGTTCTATTCCCATTTGCACTACTGTGTCTATAGGTGTCAGACGCTGCATGGATACCCAAGAGGCTACCTCCATGTGTGTCTATGTACCATTCGAATGCATCTCTTTGAGCTTGGTTTAGTCCACTATTACCTGATGTATTACTGAAAATAACCACATCATAATTTTGCAGTTTAGCTGTCGTAAACTCACTTCCATCCGAATCCTGAGTGACAGTATAGCCATCCTCATTGCCTAGAGCTGTGAATAATGCCATAGATTGGGTGCCAGTATTATGGTTAAAACCCGTCGTCTCATCGTAATGTAGCACACTGTGTTGGGCATGTAAAGAAGACAGTAAAAGAATCCCTATGAGTGAGAAGAAATAACGAATGTTAGTCATTTGCTTATATTAAAAAAGGTGTAGAAAATATAAATCGAGAGGACTAATAGAAAGGATTAGACCTGTATCATTAACATTCAAATCTACCTCTTTTTAGTGAAAAGTAGGATACAGTGGATCTTTGAAATTTTGAATCAATGGATATGTGGTCAATTTGATTCACTTGTCATATTTGGGCACTCATCTGATTTTTGATATTTTGAAATTTTAATATATAGCAAAAACACTAAATTGATGAAAAAGCAAACTGTAGAAGAATTTAATGCTTACCGAAAGCAGATGAATGAAAAAATCCTTGGTAGTGGTAATAAAGTCATGAAGAGGTTCTTTAGTCTTGATTCGCAAACCTATGCTGATGGAGCGTTAGATATAAAAACCAAGGAAATGCTGGGTTTGGTGGCATCAATGGTCTTGAGATGTGATGATTGCATCAAATATCACCTGGGAACTTCTTATGAAGAAGGATTGACTACTGACGAATTATATGAAATTTTAGCGGTGGCTAATATCGTAGGAGGTTCTATTTGTATACCCCATACAAGAAGAGCTGTTGAATATTGGGAAGAGTTACAAGAAGCGTAGTCAAAGTAAATAGCCTACTCTTCTTCTTGAGACTCAATCAAATTATCAATTGCTTCTTCAGCTTTATCGCTTAAGACTGCCGCAGCTGCTTTAACAGTGTCGAATACACTTTCAATTGATTCGCCTACTGTATTGGAAAGTGCTGATAAAACAGTTTCTGATGTAGCTGCATTTTCTACAGGCATTGGTTCCTTGTCAGTACTGACTTTGGCTCTTGCTCCAGTGTTTGATTTGTTTCCAGCGTTTTGAGGCGCTTTTGTTTTTCCATCTCCGGATGCTATATCTTGAGTTGCAGCCTTGTCTTTGTTTGCAGGCTTAGCAGCTTCTTGTTTCTTTTTATTCTCAGATTCCTTTTTTTCTTCCTTTTCTAGTTTCTTTTCAACCTGCTCCTTAGTCCTCAACATTTCTGCAAGCTTATCTTCTTTTGACTTGATGCGTTCTTGTATCATAGCGAGCTTGGCTTGCCTGATTTGCATTTCAAGTTGACCCTCGGTGGTATTGATTCGTTTATTTTGAAATTCAATATCTTTTTTATCTCGATTTATGGAGTTCTCCATTTTCTTTATCGCAGACATGAGACCGCTATGTCGTCTGCGTACTCTTTCTGAAGAAGACGAATCTTTACCTGCAGAACCAAATTTCTTTTCTTTTACTAGTTTGAATGCAGCGTCCAGTTTTTTCCAAACATTCGATCTGTCTGATCTTGTAAAATCTGTAGAATTGAATTGCGTCTGCAAATCTTTTAATTCATTAAATATTGGGTGGAGACCTAAGCCATCATTTACTTTCTGCTCAATATTTCTTAGTGCATCCATAAAGAAATTGGCCTGCTCCTTTGATGTTTTCGAAAACTCATCATTCAATGACTTTCTCAACTCTTTCAACTTGCCAAAAAGCTCATTGGTATTCGATCTTAATTCATCAGCATGTTCTCGGAATAAGTTTTTATCACGGACCTGCAATTGTACTTTTGACCAAAAGCCTTTCAATTCTTCCCAAACACCTTCATCAAAGCCAGAGAGCTGTTCTATCTTATCTTTGAATTGTAGTATTTCATTGTCGTATGCTTCACGGAGTTTGTTGGAAAGAACGACAAAATGCCATTCCGTTTTGGCTCTATTAATAAGATCTGTTCTTTCAACTTTAATCTCATCAGGCAACAAGTTTTCAGAAACAGATAATTCTCGTTCTATTAATGAATGATTTTCTGGAAATGAAACAGGACCTCCGTTTCTCCAAAGGTTCATCATCTGATTGTAAAAAACTTCTGTAACAACTGTAGCTGGAAATGTATAGATGTTTACTTTGTTCTCATCGTTTAAAAGTTCTAGCGCAACTAGGATTTTTTCATCCTTGTTGTCAGAACCCCATATGACCATTTTCGTTTTCATACTCGGTGCTTTCTAAAGAGACTCCTCAATAGTTTTTCTGTTAGATATAATACAGTTGAGCACTGACATTGTTCAATGCATAACATGATTATTCCTAGAAGATGTCTGCCAGATGATCTAACTTGCGAGCACCCTCTGTTTTAAAATATTAGATTTGATCAAATACTCGCTTATCTGAACGGCATTTGTTGCGGCCCCTTTTCGAAGATTATCTGCGACTATCCACATGTTTAAACCGTTATCTAATGATTCATCTCTTCGTATTCTACCTACGAAGACAGGATCTAGATTTTTAGAATATAGAGGCATTGGATACACATTATTTTTAATGTCATCTTTGACCACTAGGCCTTCACTGTTGATCAACAGTTCGCGTACCTCATCTATATCAAACGGATTGTTCAATTCTACATTCACCGACTCTGAATGGCCACCGTCTACAGGCACTCGGACAGCGGTTGCCGTGATTCTAATAGAATCATCACCGAGAATTTTTCTTGTTTCATTAACAAGCTTCATTTCCTCTTTTGTGTAACCATTTTCAAAGAAAACATCACAGTGTGGCAGGCAATTTTCAAAAATTTGATACGGATAGGCATCTGCCTCATTATTGTCAACGCCATCACGTTCGCATGTATATTGCTTCACTGCTTTAACTCCAGTACCAGTAAAGGATTGATATGTAGAAATCACCAATCGTTTTATACCATATTTTTCATGCAAAGGACCTAATGCCACGATCATCTGAATCGTAGAACAGTTAGGATTTGCTATGATTTTATCATTCTCCGTAAGGACATGAGCATTGACCTCAGGAACCACTAATTTCTTTGTAGGGTCCATTCTCCAAGCTGATGAATTGTCGACAACGAAGGTGCCTTTATCAGCAAATTTGGGTGCCCATTCTTTGGATACTGATCCACCAGCTGAAAATATCGCAAGATCTAAATTGCTATCAACCGCAGTTTGAAGCCCAACAACCGTATGATCTTGGCCTTTAAATTGTATGGTCGTCCCAACAGAGCGTTCTGAAGCTACTGGAACAAGCTCTGTAACTGGAAATTTTCTTTCTTCGAGTACTTGCAACATGACCTGTCCAACAAGTCCTGTAACACCAACAACTGCTACTTTCATATTTTAACTTTGAATTGTCAATCAATTTAGTGCATAAAGATACGTTCTATAAGAAGAATAAGCTATGTTTACTTTATGCTATTGTGTAGATTTTTTACCATTTCTCTTTTGAGTGTCTCAAGCATAGCTTTTTCACAGTTTTCTGATGATTTCGCAGATGGTGAGCTGCAATCTAATCCTGCTTGGATGGGAGAATTGGATGATTTCGTCGTTGAGAATGGCGTCTTAAACTTGAATGCAGCTGAGGCAGGGATTAGTCAACTGATGACTACTATAGAAGTGGTGGACGACTATGAATGGTCGATGAGTTTTAATTTGGATTTTTCTCCTTCTGCAAGCAATCAACTTCTCATTCATTTGTGGAGTGAAACAGAAAATTTTTCTGAAAATTCACTGACTTTACTGCTAGGCGAAAATGGATCTGATGATGCACTGACATTGGTAGAGTTGCCATCAAATACCATTCTAGCTGAAGGTATCCCGACGAGGGTAGCTAATGACCCGGTTGAGCTAGATCTTCTCATTAATTATAATAATTCATTCTTGACGGTCCAGTCGAAAACTCCGGATGAAGCAATTTTCACAGAAGAAATAGAGGTGTTTATAGGTGACAGAATTATCGGTAATGGATTTTTCGGAATCGAGTGTCGATATACAGCTAGTCGTGCAGATAGATTTTTCTTCGATGACATTGCCGCGGGTGTGCGGGTTCCAGATCAACGCGCACCAATAATATTGGAAAGTGCGTTCATTCCAGATAATCAATTTTGTTTGACAGTCGATGAAGCAATTGATTTGGACAACAGTAATGTACAATTAAATGCAACTCCCACAGAGCTCACCAATATTGCCCTAAACGCTAATCAAATAAAATTTTCTGTGGTGGGAGAAGTCCCCCAAGAATTTCAACTGGATGTTTCTGGAGTATTTGATCTAGCAGGAAATGAGTTGGATACTGTATTGATTATAGCCCCCACATTTAATCCTGAACCTGGTGACGTATTGATTAATGAGATACTGTTTAATCCAAGAACAGATGGTGTGGATTTTGTCGAGCTTATCAGTACGTCTTCGAGGACACTCGATCTTCAAAATTTGACCATTTTAAACTCCTCGAACGAACGTCAAGTGACAATCAATAGCCCATTGGTCATTCCTCCTTTTGGAATCATTGCATTGACTCCTGATCCTCAAGAAACGACTTCAGCTTATCCTGCTGCTATAGCTGAGCGGATTTTTACATTGAACTTACCTGCGTTTAATAATGGTGATGGAAATGTCACGATTCAGTTTGGTGATCAATTGCTTGATGAATTTGATTATGATGAAGATTTTCACAATGAATTACTTGATGAAATAGATGGTGTCAGTTTGGAAAGAATTTCACTGACAGAACCAACGAATGATTCAGACAATTGGACTTCGGCAAGTGAGCTTGTTGGATTTGCTACTCCTGGGAATAGCAATTCGACTTTGAGTGATTTTACAAATGAAATGTCCATTGAAATGAATTCTTCTTTTTCTCCCAATGGAGATAACCAAGATGATGAATTGGAGATTCTAATAAATGCCGGATCAGGTTTTCTTGCTGCAATTGATATTTACAATGACTCTGGTTCGCATATGCTTACCTTAAATAACAATACTCTTTTAGGTGGGAATAATGTACTTGTTTGGGATGGGAATCTAGAAAATGGAGATCGAGCACCGATTGGGATTTATATCATTCATGTAAGTCTGTTTAATCCGGAAGGAGCAACAGAATCCAAAAAACAAGCGGTTGCACTTCGAGATTTTATTGATTAGGATTTGTCGTTCTTATAAATGTCCTGCCTCCATAAATGTCCTGCCTCCAAGGGGTCATGACCCAATGTCGTTTAGTTAAGCTCATAATCTTTTAAAATTATAGGATTTTCGTTTCTTAAAAATATGATTTCTTGTTTCCTTTCGATTAGGTCTTATGACAGACCTTGACTTTTCAATAATCAGAT
>CALLFA010000170.1 GCA_937997635.1 uncultured Saprospiraceae bacterium
GCTTCTGGTCTAAGTAAGAGCTTATGCATCTATCTTGAATTTCTTTCGCATTCTTTGTTTAAATTTTTCATTGTTGAATGCGATAGGTTTTCCACTTTTTTCACCTGTAGTAAGGGCTTTATTGATTGATTTTATCTTTTCTTTTTCAATTTCGAGAAGTCTTAACCCACTTCTTAAAACTTCACTTGCTGAAGTATATCTACCCGATTTGATTTCTCCTTGGATGAATTTATCGAAATGATCTCCAAGTATTACTGATGTGTTTTTTGCCATTTAAGTTAACTTTTAAAACCAAATATACCATATTCTGGTACTTATTTCAAATTCTTACTGTCTTGGACATAACGGTTTGTGAAAACATAGGTGGGGCGCATAGCCCCCTACTTGCCGTTTTGCACATTGTTGAACTAATCACCTATCGGTGAAGCCCTCCAAATAAGACTTGGTAAAAATCTTGCCATGTCATCATTATTTAATCTCTATATGATTGACATGACAAGAACAGAACAAGCCATTGTACAGGCTAAATCAAATAAGACATACTTTCCATCAAAATCCCGATGATCAATCGAATGACTTTGGCAAACGTCATGATACAAGAGAAAGAAAAACGTATCCTGATTTAGCACTTGATGTGTACATGAAGCGTCACCGTCTAGTTGATACTTATGATTTTTCGTTTTTGAACATACACGGTGGACGACATAAACCAATAGGTGATTAGCACAACACAACCAAAAATGTTGTGAGGTGCTGCGCAATCATGAACAGTTGTTGCTAATTATTATGTAGCGATATTATTTTGTCATAAACACTCTCTCTTACTTTAAAAACTGTCCCATGTCTTGTACCATTAGGAAAGTTTATCTTATCAGAAATATCAGTCCATTTTTTCAAATCTTTAGAGCTCACAGCTCCCATTTTATGTTTCGTATACATATCAAAATAGACAATCCATTCGTTTCGTATTTTCATGACGCTTGGGCCTTCTACCCAATTTTTTGTTATCGGTTCTGAGGCTTGACTCCATTCTTCAATTAGATTGACACTCTTTGCTATCCTTATATTTTTTTCAGGGCTTGGAGTTAATGTTTCATTTTTTAAAAACATCATATATGAATCATCATTTTCTAATATAGTTGCATCTATTACATTGAAGCCTCTATCATAAAATAATTTTGTATCAGTAAAATCAACAAAGTCTTTTGTAGTTGTATAGTACATTCTATGATTATAACCATCGTCTCCCAAAGAATCAGTTTCGGGAAATTTGCCGGGTATAGTCGTAGCCCAGCAAATTAAAAATTGACTAGACTTTTTATCATAAAACAGTTCAGGAGCCCAACAATTTCTAGCATCGGGCTCATGACTCATAACTGGAATATACTTCTGATCTGACCAATTAATCAAATCTGGTGAATTTGCATAACCAATTCCCTTTTCATTCCAACTAACTGTCCACACCATATGAAATTTGTTGTCTGGACCTTTTAAAATACACGGGTCACGCATGAGTTTATCCTTTCCCACTTTAGGGCGCAAGAATGTCTGCCCATTGTTCAGCTCTACCCAATTCATTCCATCCTCGCTTGCAGCCAAGTGTAACCCGTCTTCTCCATTCCCTTTAAAGAAAGAAAAAAGGTATATGTCAGCTTCCTGTTTAGAACAACTAAATATTGATACTAATATTAGTATGGTGATTATTTTACTCATTAGACTTTATTGCTACATAACACAAAGGAATGTATACGGCATGACATGACGTATACATTTCAGTTGAACCCGAACCTGCTATATGGGGTAACGCCTGTTTGTCAGTTGATTAAACATACTAAATAATTGTCAATCCTTGCGCCATTTTCCTTCCCTTTTGTCAACCTATTACAAGCTGGTTTTTATGAAGAGATAGGTGATTCCCACAAAAATCAAACATCATGATACAATAGAAATAAAACGTAAGCTGATTTAGCACTTGATGTGTACGCGTGGTGTCACCGTCTAATTAATACTCAAGACTTTCCGTTTTTGAACATACATTGTGGACGATTTTCACCGATAGGTGATTAGCAAAACACAACCAAAAATGTTGTGAGTTGCTGTGTAATCACGAACATTTGTTGCTAATTGTTAGTAACAGTTATTTGCATCTATCAAAAGGGGCGAAGTGAAATTTTGCAATAAGTAGATAGCAGAATTTTCATTGTGATTTTCATTTTTGTCATACTTCTGCTAAAGGTTTAACTATCTTTAGACCTGTTCTTCATTTCTACTCCTTTAGTCATATTCACATGACGAGAAGAGTTTCGCAAGATATACAGCTTTATAAACATGTTTGAACAAAATGAATTGTTCATATTAAAAGAGATTATGCTAGAGGTTCTAACAAATTGGATGATTAGCTTCGGCTTAGATATATCGACTACAAATATTCTTGCACGAGGTATACTACTTGTGTTGGTCATTGTTTTCAGTTTTATTTCTTATTGGCTTGCTAAACACTTTATCCTAAAAGGGTTGAGGGCAATAATAAGTCGAACAGAAACCCAATGGGATGATATGATCCTGAAAGAAAAGGTATTCAGCCGCCTGGCTCATATAGCACCAGCCATAGTTATTTATTTATTTGCTTCTATCCCTTTTGCCGATTACAATTGGATCATTTCATTGGTTCATGGAATTGCCCTAATTTATATGATCGTTATGGGTATTCTAGCACTTAATGCATTACTCAATGCGGCCTTGGCTATCTACTCTACCTATGAGATATCTAATAGAATTCCCATCAGAGGTTTTATACAAGTTTTGAAAATCATCATTTATTTCTTGAGTGGCATATTTATCATTTCCATATTGATCAATAAAACACCTATGTACTTATTTAGCAGCTTAGGTGCTCTTACAGCGATTCTTATGTTCATTTTCAAAGATGCTATATTGGGTTTTATTGCAGGAATACAATTATCAGCCAATAGAATGGTGGCTAACGGAGACTGGATAGAAATGCCAAAATATGGAGCAAATGGCAATATCATTGAAATAGCATTAACCACGGTAAAAGTCCAAAATTTCGATATGACAATAACGACGATCCCCACCTATGCATTGATCACTGATTCATTTAAGAACTGGAGAGGGATGTCCGATTCGGGTGGAAGAAGGATTATGAGATCCGTTAATATTGATTTGAATACCATTAAATTTTGTTCTGATGAAATGTTGGATCGATTCAGTAAAATACAGTATATATCAAATTATGTAAGTGAAAAGAAAATTGAAGTTCAAGAAAAAAATAAACTAAAGAAAATTGATGAGTCCAGTCTAGTGAATGGAGTACGGATGACGAATATTGGCACCTTTCGTACTTATGTCAGTGCTTACTTAGCTAACCATCCAAAGATTAATAAGGACATGACTTTATTGGTAAGGCAGCTTGCTCCTACTAAACATGGTCTACCTATTGAGGTATATGTATTTAGTAAAGAAAAAGCCTGGGAAAATTATGAAAGCATTCAGGCCAATATTTTTGATCACATATTAGCTGTTGTTCCAGAATTTGATTTACGTGTTTTTCAAGACCCAAGCGGAAAGGATTTTAATTTAATCGCAGAGTAGAATTTTTTATTTTTCTAAAGTCTTAATTTCAAAATTTCCGGTTTTGAATTGTTACTAACACAAAGGAATGTATACGTCATGACATGCCGTATACATTTCAGTCGTCATAGGCTTTAATAAGTTGATTGGCTATACTTGGCTTCATGATTAATAATTTTGGGTTGAAAATATTTAGCCCAAATGTCAATCACATTTTTATAAAAAGCCTAGAATTACTTGATGAAGTTTTGGTTTTTGTTGGAGGGTTTGTTCAACGTACGGTCCATGATATGTCGCGTTTCGGCGACTTAGGAGAAGATATGCGATCATATCTATTGTGTGTGCCACTTGTCATTTAGTCAGTCTAATATATTCAGTCGCATTTAATACTGGTACTGTAGATCTTTTAAAGTCTTTTTTATTTCGTGTAATTATGGCTTCACAATTGTTTTCTATTGCAATATAGTACTGGATTCCATCTTCAAAGTGTTTAAACTCTTCTTCCAATGCTAATTCCAGAACTTTATCATCAAACGAAGCAACTTCAACTAAAGTTTTAAATTTTCTTAATGCACTTCTAACTTTGCTCAGTTTCAATTGATCTTTTAATATACAATGAGTATTTGCAAAAGTAAGTGTAGAGACAACCAATTTTATTTGATTGTCTATTGCATAAGTAAATAAATCTTGGCTGGCTTCGTAGTATTCTATCCTTTGGCTCAATAGATCTATTACAATATTCGTGTCTACAAATAGCTTCTTCATTATTTATACTTCTTAATCAAATACTTTGTATATGATTGGTGATAATCCTTTTTGTCATCAAGGGTTATTATACCAGTAAGACTTTTGACTATTGGATTTACCTTTCTCTTCTTTGGATTATTCGACGTGATAGCAGAAAGATAATTCTCAATCAATTTTGAGAGACTTGTATTTGATTCTTTCGCATAGAGTTTTGCTTCTTCTATGATTTCAGAATTTAGTTTTAATGTGAGTTTTGTATCCATAATTTATATTATACGGATAAATATACCTAATTAATACGTATATTTCAAGGCTTGTGGATAACACAAAGGATTGTATACGGCATGACATGACGTATACATTTCAGTTGAACCAGCTCCTACTATATGGGGTAACGCTATGTTAGTCTGGTGATTAAACATATTAAATAATTATCAGTCCTGGCGTCCTATTCCTTCCCTTTTGTCAACATATACCCAGCTGGGATTTATGAAGCGATAGGTGATCACCACAAAATCAAACGTAATGATACAAGAGAAATAAAACGTAAGCTGAATTAGCACTTGATGTGTGCGCGTGGCGTCACCGTCTAGTTAATACTCGTGATTTTCCGTTTTTGAAAATACACGGTGGACGACATTCACCGATCGGTGATTAGCACAACACAACTAAAAATGTTGTGAGCTGCTGCGCAATCACGAATAGTTGTTGCTAATTGTTATGTGTCGTCACCTTCATTTGCTAGTTCTAGTGCTTTGGCTATTAAGGAATCAGATATTCTAAATTCAAGTTCTTTCATTTGTTCCAATATTGGTTTTATTTCAGTTATTTCTCCTTTTCTTTTTCCAAGTATTAAAATAGATATTGTGCCAATAATTTTAAACCCTAATTTCTGAGCAATTCTTCTTCCCTTTTTTTCATCAATCAGAAGTATGGGATTTTCCTTTTCTAGGGCCAATGATATTGAAGATGCTTCGCCTAGATCTAGGTTTATCTCAAGCAGTTTTGTATTTAATTTTTCTTTTGGATTTTCAACTTTAATCCAGTTTGGTAGATCAAGTCCAAATTCTTCTTTCACTATAGTTGTAACAAAGACTTCATCAAAGAGTAAATTCAATAACTTAAGTTGTTCAATTTTTTGGAGAATAATTAGTGCACTTGTATCACTAATAAGGATTTCACGCATTGGTTAATTCCTTTTCTAAATCAATAGCATTATAACCAAAGAGACTAACACCAAATTCACCTAACAACTCCATAAAAGCTCTCTTTGAGATTCCTACTATAGAAGCACCTTGGCCTGAAGATATTTTACCTAAATCGTACAATTTGGCTGCCATACTCATTTTGAGTTCAAACTCTTCTAGTTCTATATCATCTGGTATTTCAATCTCCAATGTTTTCATATTATTTTTTCATAAAGTTAATCAATTTCTAAGGTCAATTCCAGTTTTTTTGAGTTAGTACTGATGACATATAACGCTCCATGATCGCCGTCGTATCGCCGACTTCGATTTTAGACTGCAAAGATATTCCTCCGACGGTTCATTGGATATCTAGATAACACTATTTTGATTTTTAAGCGATATGGTGTGCTATCGCTTGTTGAACTAATCACCTATCGGTGAAGCCCTCCAAATAAGACTTGGTAAAAATCTTGCCAAGTAATCATTATTTAATCTTTAAATATGATCGACATGACAAGATCAGAACAAGCCTTTGTACAGGCTAAATCAAATGTACAAAATCAAGACATACTTTCCATCACAATCCCGATGATCAATCGGATGACTGTGGCAAACGTAATGATACAAGAGAAAGAAATCGCAACCTGATTTTGCACTTGATGTGTACGCGTGGCGTCACTGTCTACTTAATACTCATGATTTCCATTTTTGATCATACACAGTGGACAATTTTCACCGATAGGTGATTAGCACAACCAAAAATGTTGTGACTTGCTGCGCAATCACGAACACTTATTGCTCATTATTATAGCCTGGCGATTCATTTAGTAAATAGTCTTTTATCAAACTCAAATTTTTCAACCTTCAACAACTTTACTTTTGAGTAATATTTATGATTAGGATTTACTAAGTAATTATACTCGTCTTGAATGACCGCCGAAGGTACTTTCATAATTAAATACTTTCTCCCGTCAATAAATTTGTCTCCAATAAGTTTTGTTGATGTTTCATGAGGAAAGTTTCGCCAGTTTGGATTTAGTTTCCTAGTACTCACTTCAAACATCTTTACTCTTGGAAGCTCGATAATTTGCAGATAATAGTCCATTGGTACTATCCCTAATGGTGTATGTACTGCAATTTTAGTTGTACACAATGCTCTACTTTCACCAGTATATATAACTTGACGACCTTTATTATTCCATCTTCCACCATTAATTTCAGCTCCTTTACCACTTATTTCATCTTTGTACTTTTGCGTGGTTAATCTATATACGATCATGCCAAAATACCATGCTCTATTCGACCTAATTCATCCATTAATAAATCTATACCAAAACTGTTATCCAATAATTCAATAGGTCTAATATTTCCAAGTGCTATGATTTTGGAGTTCATCCAATCATCAAAATTAGTTCTAGAACCGAATACTTCTTGGCCCTTCAATTGAAGCTTTGCAATCTCAATAATTCGTTCAGATTGCAATTTCTCAAATTTTCTATTCTCCTTCTTGTATCGTTGAATGGTTCGTTCGGTTAAATGAAGAAATTTACTCCATTCTTTAATCGTGTAAGAACTTGATTTCACAATGTCTTCGAAAAGATTTATTCCTATACCCTTTCTGGATATTTTAATAAGCTCCACAGTATCGACAAGCTTAGAATTAAATTGGGTAATTGACATTATATGCTACTTGTCGTAAATATAACGAAACATGTCCATTTTAGCAAGCTTCGGTATAGAGCTAAAGTCAAGATGACTACTAATGAATTCATGATCACTGGTAAGAATTCACATCTGTGTCCAGCATGCGGTCAAGCCGAAATGGAGATCATCCAAGTGTTACCGCCGATAAGAGGTTCACCTGTCAATATTTATCAAAGACCTATACCAAAAGATAGAATTGTGAAACTGAATATATCTGTTGCTTAATGCTTAAAAATGTAATGATGGGACACGGGAATGCTATGCTTAGGCAAAATAAATACAAAAAAAATGTTCAATACATAAACATTAATCAATCATAAAATCAAACATAATGATACAAGAGAAATAAAACGTAAGCTGAATTAGCACTTGATGTTTGCGTACGGCGTCACCGTCTAGTTAATACTCATGATTTTCAGTTTTTGAAAATACACGGTGGACAATATTCACTGATAGGTGATTAGCACAACACAACTAAAAATGTTGTGAGTTGCTACGCAACCACGAACATTTGTTGCTAATTATTATAGATCGTTTTTCATTACTTGTTCAGCAGCATTTTTTCCTATTTCTTTGGCTCTTATGTATTTTTTATAGTCTGGGCTCATCCAAGTTCTAATTTTATCAATTGTAGTTTGCTTATATCCAATAGGTAATAAATTTTCATCTTTTAAATTTAGATAAGCGTATAATCTAACATTGTAAAATTTATCATTCAACTGGCTTTGAAGTTCCTTTTTTAGTTTTTGACTTAAATTGATTTTACCTTCAAAATGTAAATCAATAATATATTCA
>CALLFA010000171.1 GCA_937997635.1 uncultured Saprospiraceae bacterium
AGAGAAGAGCCTCTCTTAGGCGATCGTCTCAACCTCTTCTTCCTCCTTATTTCCAGCTTTAAGTTGTCCTTGTACATCAGCCAAAATAGACTTCAACAATATTCTCGCTTCTTGTAAATTTTTCACACCATCTTTTATCAAAATTAAAAATGTGCGTGATTGCTTTAGCGTCAACCCTTGCTCTACACCTTTTGTAGAAATGTAATTGAGTGCTGCATGAAAAAAGTCGCCTTCATAAAAGCTACTTTGAGGATTGCTTACGAAATAGCATCTCAATTTCCTACTTTTTAAAGACAAGCGATCGAAACCTAATTGTTTACAAATCCATCTCAATCGAAGACCATTAAACAATTCATTTACTTCTCTCGGCAATTTGCCAAAACGGTCTTTCAACATTTGTGCAAAGGCATCTAAATCTTCTTCTTTCTCAATGGAGTCAAGTAGTGTGTATAATTTTAGCCGTTCTTGAATGTTACTGATATAATAATCAGGAATCAACATTTCGATATCCGTCTCTATTTCTACATCGCGTACATATTGTCTGCCTTCCTTTTCATTTTCCTCTTTAAACACATCCTTAAATTCCGATTCTTTTAGTTCGTGAATGGCTTCTTCAAGAATTTTCTGATATGTCTCCAAACCAATATCTGCAATGAATCCGCTTTGTTCTCCGCCTAGCAAATTACCCGCTCCTCTAATATCCAGATCACGCATAGCGATATCAAATCCGCTACCCAAATCGGAAAACTCTTCTAAGGTCTTAATCCTCTTTCTAGCTTCTGGTGTCAATACGGATAATGGTGGCGCAAATAAATAGCAATACGCCTTTTTATTCGATCGCCCGACTCGCCCTCGCAATTGGTGTAAATCACTCAGTCCAAAATGGTGCGCATTATTAATGATGATCGTATTTGCATTTGCGATATCCAGACCTGTCTCAATAATGTTGGTACACACAAGAACATCATACTTGCGATCTATAAAATTAAGTAAGGTCTTTTCTAATTCTTTTGAATCTAATTGACCATGTGCCATCGCTACGTCAACGTCTGGACACAAGCGTTTGATCAATGCCGTAATGTCAGGTAAAGATTTCACCCTATTGTGTACAAAGAAGACTTGACCACCGCGATTTATTTCATAGTAAATGGATTCTCTGATGACTTCATCATTAAATATCCTTCTTTCTGTATGAATGGGTTGACGATTTGGTGGTGGTGTCCTGATGATGGACAAATCCCTAGCCGCCATCAATGAGAATTGAAGTGTTCGTGGGATAGGCGTCGCCGTTAAAGTCAACGTGTCGACATCCACTTTAAAACTTTTTAGCCTGTCCTTTGCAGCAACACCAAATTTTTGTTCTTCATCAATGATCAGTAAGCCCAAATCTTTGAATCCCATGTTTTTATTCAAGATGGCATGGGTGCCAATGATGATGTCAATTTTTCCTTCTTTTAACTTTTCATAAATCTGCTTTTTCTCTGCTGTTGTGCGAAACCGATTGACATAGTCCACATCAACGGGAAATTCTTTTAACCGTTGAGAAATTGTTTTATAATGTTGCAATGCAAGAATGGTTGTCGGTACGAGTATGGCCACTTGCTTACCGCTTACCACAGCTTTAAACGCTGCTCGGATGGCAATCTCTGTTTTACCAAAACCAACATCTCCACAAATCAAGCGATCCATAGGATGTTCCTTAATCATATCTGCTTTTACATCATTGGTCGCTTTATATTGATCGGGCGTATCTTCATAAATAAAGCTGGCTTCCAATTCATTTTGCAAATACCCATCTTCTTTAAATGCAAATCCTTTTGACGCTTTGCGCTTTGCGTATAATTTGATTAATTCTTTGGCAATGTCTTTTACCTTTTTCTTAGTCTTTCTTTTTAATGTTTTCCAGGCATCACTCCCTATTTTATCAAGACGAGGTGCAGTGCCATCCTTACCTACAAATTTTGAAATTTTATGCAGTGAGTTTATCGATACATACAATAAGTCATTATTCTTGTAGACAAGTCTTACCGATTCTTGAACATGCCCATTAATGTCAATTTTTTCTAATCCCGAATATCGACCGACTCCATGATCAATGTGAATCACAAAATCACCAGGCTGAAATTCTCTAAGCATTTTTAGATTTAATGCTTGTTCTTTGGTAAATCCTTTTTTAAGTCTGTATCTGTGAAAGCGTTCAAAAATTTGGTGGTCAGTAAAACAAGCCACTTTATTATGAGGATCTATAAATCCTTGATGTATGGATGTCACTACCGGATGGTATTTGACATTGGCATTTAAATCTTCAAAAATATTGTCAAAGCGTTCGATTTGTTTGTTGTTGTCCGTAAACAAATATGTCTCTATACCTTCTTTTTCTTTTTTTCTAAAATCATCAATCAATAAACTAAAGTTTTTATTGAATGAAGGCTGCGGTTTGACATCATATACCACAGATAAATCAAAGTTTATATCTAATTGATTGCGTTGTTGGAAGATGATGTGGTTATTAGAAATTTCCTCTAAAATTTGCTCTGGCAAAATGAATGCTCTGTCATTATAAAATTGTTGCAACTCCTCTTCTTCCTTTAAATTCAAATTGCGACTAAATTCTTCAACCTTTTTGACACAAAGTTCTAATCTGTCAATGACCATGTCGTAATCACGAATCCAGACCACACTATTTTCAGGCAAAATTTTAAAGATGCTTACTTTTTGTTGTGTCGAGTAATTCTTGTTAATGTCTGGGATAATTCCAATTTTAGAAATATTTCGCAAAGACAATTGCGTCATTGGATTGAAGGTCCGAATGGTCTCAACCTCTTCATCAAATAATTCTACACGATAAGGCCATTCATTACCATAAGAAAAAATATCTATGATGCCACCTCGTATTGAAAACTGTCCTGGCTCATAGACAAAGTCTGTTCGCTCAAACCCATATTCGACCATAAGCTCGATGATCGTATTGACATCAAGGTCTTCGCCTTTGTGTATTTCGATTTTCTCCTTATCGATGAGTGAAGGATCTGCTACTTTTTCAAAAATGGCTTCAGGGTAAGTGACAATGACTTGGCCGACATTGGAGAACAGATTAATTTTATTGATTGCTTCTGTTCTAGTGAGGACATTATTTCGATTGATCTCTTCGTAGAGCATCGGCCGTTTAAATGAATCTGGGAAGAACAAAGCAGGTTTTTCTTCATTCAGATTATCCAATGTGTTTTGGACATAAGCAGCTTCTTCCTTATCATTTGCTATGAAGATGTGTGTGGCTTTGGAGTGTTGTTTTATTCCGTTTAGGACAAAGCATTCTAGGGCTCCTACCATTTTACCCAGAAAAATTCTGGTTGGAGCATCGGCTTGAAGTGTTTGCACAATCTCTGTCGTTCGCTTATCATCAGCATAGATGCCGATCAAGCGCCTCAAATTTTCCACGGCGCAAAAGTAGGGTTTTTTTCTTAGCTGTTAGTTTTAGCTTTTAGGTTTTAGCTATTAGCTATTAGCGCTTAGCTTTTAGCTGTTAGGTGTTAGATTTGGCTGTTAGGCTGTTGGTTGTTAGCTAACTAGCTGCTAGTTGCTAGCTGCTGCATTACATAATGTCATATCCTTTCTTTTTGGATTGAATCACGGATCTACCTGTTGGAAATTATTCCTCTATCCTCCAGCACACCTAAAACTTAAAAAACTGACTCGTATAAATAATTTCGGCGCCAGACTGTATGCTGATAATATACTGGCCTGTTACAAACGACTCCACATCAATTCTTTCAGATATTTCAGATGCACTAATTCGTTGTCTCACCAATTCCTTTCCAGACAAATCATAAATCATCAAATTAGCGTTGACATTCTGTTTAAATGTAGCATTGACGTTCATGTAATCGTTGGCAGGATTTGGAAATAAGCGAATGTTCTCTACAAATTCTTCATTTACCGTCGACGTCAATAAACCAAATTCAATCCAATTGATGTTGAACAACGGTTGAGTAATTACAAGACGGAGGATAAATCTGCCTTTTGGTAGTTCGACTGATTCTGTGCTGGTCTGCCAGTTTTGCCAATCTCCAGTAGAAGGAAAATCAAATTGACCTATTGGCGTTGTTGCATCTGCTTCATCTATTAATAATAACTCGATAGCACCTCTCTCGCTAAGTGCCGCTGTACGAATATCTAGTGAATACGTCCCTGCTTGCTCAATCTCAATTTGATAATCTGCAAAATCACCGATATCTAAAAAGCCAATATTTTGACCGCCACCTTGATCTGTCGTGTTTTCTAATTGGATGCCAGATTGTGTGGAAAAATCTTCTGCTTGAATTCTCCCAGGAATCGTATGAATAAATTCTAAATTATTCGACACAGGCAAATTCTCAAATATAGACAAGACTGATCCATCGGTAGATTGCACATTCTCACCAGTATAAGAAACAAAAACTGTTTTATCAAAACGTAACTCTTCTGCCAATTCTAATATTAATATTCTTGGATTTTCCGGATCAATGCGAACAGCCGTCACAGGCACAACAATTCCGTCAACTTGCACAACAAATTCCTCGGCAACAAGCCTGCTGTTGCTGTCAATCGGCTTTTCCATAACGACAGATATTTCGTTATCAGTCAATGTGTTTGCGGAAACGGCATTGATCACCCCGGCAGTAGACTCTCTGGAGAATTCAAAAGAAAAACTAGAAACATTAAATCCAGCTTGGTCGACATAAAAACGAATTTTATTATCGGCTTCATCTAGTAGCACATTTGGGACAATTACTGTTGTCCAAGTTTGCCATCCATTGGTATTTGGCACTCTGATCACATCACTAATCGATGCGTTACCAGATGCAAAATGAAATGCACCATTACCACCATTTGAAGCAATTCTGACTCTGACATTATAAAAACCCGTTTGTTCGACATTAATGGAATACTGCATCCACTCATCAGCATCCAGCCAGCCAACGTTATACCCATTGCTGTTGACATTATCTTCTGATTTTTCAATATCTACACCGTCATTTCGATAAGACCAACCATTATTCCAAGCGGTAAAATTACCAGAGGATACCCTAAAATCAGCGACCTGATTGTCTTGATAAGCTTCGCCATTAATCCCCATATCATAATCTGTAGCATGCACAACCCCTGGTATGTCGAAAGTCCGATAAGGTACTGCTTCACCAGATTGCACTTGATTAAACATAGCGTGCACCACATCTTTTTGATATCTACAATTTTCTATTTTCAAATCTTCTGTGAGTTGCATTAATGTACGCGTAGCCAGTTCTGGAGTCGGCTTAGAAGTCCTTCCTTCCCAATAATCGAGCAAGCCTTGATAGCCAGTGGTTTTGCGCACCGAGAGTGGACCAGAAATGGATTCTACTTTTTTCATTGGCCACCAAGCCCATCCGATGTTGTTGTCTTCGAATAAACGAATAGCATCAGTGAACCACTCATTTGAATTTTCACCAGCTTCACCAAAATATAAAGGGACGTTATGTTCTTCACGAATATTCAATACCCACTGGATGACCTCCTTATTATTGAATGACCAATATTTATGTGGCGAATAGACGATCTGATCATCCCAAGGCGGAGTTAGATTTGTAAAATCATTTGCAAACCAATTGCCTTCTATAAATATGATGTGTCGTTGATCAACTTCTCGAATGGCGTCTGTCAATCGGAGATATAAATCCTTTAACGCATTATTATTGGGCAAATCCCAGTTTGTTTCATTGATTAAATCATAGCCTGCGACAACAGGTTCGTCCGCATAGCGCTCTGCAAGTCTGCGCCAAAGCGCTATTGTCTTTTCCTTATTCAATTCACTTTCCCAAAGACTTGGCTTAGTTGTATCGTAATCAGAAATTCCTTCATCTCTTCCCTGACCTCCAGGAGCTGCATGGAGATCAAGAATGACATACATACCATTCGCCCGACACCATTCAATCAAATTATCTGTTAACTCAAATCCACGATCAAGCCACGTTTGTTCGCCGCGTATAGGTTCGTTTTCGATAGGTAAGGTGTACAGATTATAATGCATGGGTAATCGTACAGAATTAAACCCCCATGAGGCCAGTGAATCGATATCCGCCTTCGTCACATGGTTATCCAGCCATGCCTCATAAAATTCTTGTTTTGCCTCTTCACCAATAAGATCAGATATCGCACGTTCTATTTTATGCTGGGCATTTGCAAAAGATGCTGTTTGTAACATATAGCCTTCCTGAAGCATCCAACCGCCAAGTCCCATGCCTCTTAATAAGACTGCTTGTCCTTCTTCGTTGACAATTTCTTTATCTGATACGGATAAAAAAGATTGACTCCAAGCCTCAATGGATACAGTCATTATAAGGAGAATACTAGTGAAATAGATCGTTCGCATAACTTAAATATAAAGACAAATTCAAAAATCAGTTTACTTATCCCTCCATTGGGTGTTTTCATCGATAAAATTGTCTTTAATGCAACCTTTATAACATTTTTGTCGTCCATTGATACGTAGCATGATAAGACTGAAAAACATCAATAAATCTTACAAAACGGAATTCACCAGTTTGCATGTCCTCAAGGGCATAGACCTAGAGATTGGTGAAGGCGAGTTTGTTTCGATTATGGGCCAATCTGGTTCTGGTAAATCTACCCTCCTCAATATTTTAGGAATCCTTGACGATTATGACGAAGGGGAATACTATCTGAATGGAAATCTGATTAAAGATTTGTCTCAAGCAAAACAAGCGATTTACAGAAACAACTTCATTGGCTTTGTTTTCCAATCGTTCAATTTGCTTCCATTTAAAACGGCAAAAGAGAATGTGGCCCTGCCATTGTACTACCAAAAAGTACCTAGACAAGAGAGGCAAGCGTTAGCTCTCGAATATCTAGATCAAGTAGGCTTGAAAGATTGGGCGGACCACTACCCAAATCAAATGTCAGGTGGTCAACAACAAAGAGTCGCTATTGCTCGCGCACTTATTAGCAATCCAAAAGTGATTCTGGCTGACGAACCTACAGGTGCTTTAGATTCCAAAACATCCGATGAAGTGATGGACATATTTCGAAAATTCAATACAGAACAAGGCATCACCTTTATCATTGTTACCCACGAAATGGAGGTAGCTGAGTCTACAGGAAGAATTATTCATATCAAAGATGGTTTAATCGAAAACAAGATGGTCAGTGTTTGATTTAGATAAGTGGACAGAAATATTAGAGTCGATCAATCGGCATAAGTTGAGAACCATCTTGACAGCCTTCGGGGTATTTTGGGGAATATTTATGTTGGTCTTATTAATGGGAGCTGGCAATGGTTTATTTAATTCCATCAAGTACCAATTTTCTGATGTTGCCACAAATAGTATTTGGCTATCCCCTGGTCGAACTTCAAAACCATACAAAGGACTTAATAAAGGACGAAGGATTAGATTCGACAATACTGATTACGAATTTTTACGCGATAATTTTGATGGCGTAGATGAAATCACTGGACGATTTTACATTACTGGAAATCGACAGGTGGTGTATAAGGACAAAAACTTATCCTATTCTATAAACTCTATTCATCCATCTTTTAAAACGATGGAAAATATGACTGTAACTGCAGGTCGATTTTTAACTGATGAAGATTTAAAACATCATCGCAAAGTGTGCATCATAGGTAACATTGTAAGAGATAATTTATTTGAAAAGGAAGATCCAATTGGAAAAGAAATAAATGTAGGCGGTACAGTTTACACTGTTGTTGGTACCTTTTATGATATTGATGATTGGGTAATGAAAAATATTTACATTCCAATCACCACTGCTCAAAAAGTCTATTCAGGTAATCGTCAACTCAACCGAATCATGTTTACGACCAATGGATTGACCACTGAAGAAGTCACTAAAATTGAAGACGAAGTCATGGCAGCATTTGCTTCAAGAAAAAACTTTGATATCACTGACCGCCGTGCCATCTGGTCAAATAATAATGCCAAAGATTTTGAAGAATTTGCTTCGCTCATGCTTGCCATTAAAAGCATCATTTGGCTGGTAGGCATTTTCTCTATGATAGCAGGGGTCATTGGCGTTAGCAACATCATGCTTATTATTGTCAAAGATCGAACTAAAGAAATAGGTATTCGCAAATCCTTAGGTGCTACTCCAATGTCGATCATCACCATGATTTTACAAGAGTCAATTTTAATTACCTCAGTGGCTGGATTCATAGGCGTCGGAATGGGAGTACTGGTAATTGGAAGCATGAGTAGCATTAAAACAGATTTTTTCCGAACACCTCATGTTGATATATCTGTGGTCTTGATTGCCACATTGATATTGGTATTAGCTGGAGCATTGGCTGGATTGATACCTGCCATGAAAGCAGCCCGCATTAATCCTGTCATTGCCATGAAAGCCGACTGATATGAAGATTATTGATAGAGATAAGTGGCAAGAAATACTAGGTACCATTCGCAAGAATAAATTGCGGACTTTCCTCACAGCTCTAGGTGTCTTTTGGGGAATATTCATGCTTGTCTTTTTACTTGGCATGGGTAAAGGTTTGGAAAATGGTGTGTTAAAAGATTTTGGAGGCGCAGCAAATAATGTCATGTATGTCTGGCCACAACGAACAACAAAACCATTCGATGGATATGCAGCTGGGAGACGACTCAGATTTAATCAAGATGATTTAGCAGCATTAAAGAGAGAGTTGCCTCAAATAGAAAATCTCGCACCAAGAGCACACCTTGGTTCGCTACCCGTAAGTTATAAGGATATCCAAGAGATGTATGAGATCAGAGGCGAAGAAACAGAAATGCCAAAGGTCCAAGCACTCGTTATTCATAAAGGACGGTACATCAACGAAGCTGATTTAAAAGAAAGAAGAAAAATTGCAGCTATTGGAACACGTGTCGCCACTTTATTTTTTGGCGATGCAGATCCTATTGGCAAGCACATTCGAGTTAAAGGCGTTGATTTTAAAGTGATTGGCGTCTATGGCCCAGAGCAGTTGAAACCATGGAATCAAGACGATACAGAATCAGTCGTTATTCCATTAACAACGATGGATCAGGCGTTTGGCACACAAGGTGAAATCGATTATTTCGCTTGCCTAGTAAAAGAGGAATATAAAGTAGCTGCTATTGAAGATAAATTAAAAGACATTTTAAAATTTCGCCACCATGTTCATCCCGATGATATTGAAGCTGTAGGTGGCTTTAATTTACAAAAAGCCTTCACGCAAATTCAAGGCTTGTTCTTAGGGATCAAATTGTTTTTGTGGTTTGTTGGCATAGGGACGCTCATTGCTGGCATTGTTGGAGTGAGCAACATTATGTTAATCATTGTCAAAGAACGTACAAAAGAAATAGGCATTCGCAAAGCACTTGGTGCGACACCAGGCTCTATAGTCAATATGATTTTAACAGAATCAATTTTTATAACCGCACTGTCAGGATATTTAGGCTTGGCTATTGGTTCGCTAATTATAGGCGGAATGAGTTATTTGATGTATATGAATGATATTGACGTACAAAATTTTTACAATCCAGAAGTGGATGTACGGGTGGCGATTTTTGCTATTATGGTATTGGTTATTGCAGGTTTGTTTGCTGGTTGGATTCCTGCAAGACAGGCGTCAAAGGTAAATCCTGTGATAGCGCTTAAAGATGAATAAAGATAAATATTTCAAAAGAGGCGTAAATGCCTCCAAGAGGTCATGACCCCCTTGAAATTAAATAATACAATTTATATGAAAAATAAAGGATGTTTAATTGGTGTAGGATTGTTACTGTTGATTCTTACAGGATCCTTGATCTATTATTTTTATGTACAGAATTCTACTGATCCTGTTAAATATGAAAGTGTGCAACCAGAAGTACGGGATGTATTAAAAAAGGCAGTTGCGACAGGATCAATTAAACCTCGTCGTGAAATAAATATAAAGCCACAAGTCTCAGGCGTAGTTGAACAATTGTATGTCGAAGAAGGAGAGATGGTCACAAAAGGTCAAAAATTGGCTAAAATAAAATTGATCCCTTCACAGGTTAATATCAATAGTGCACAGTCCAATGTCGAATTGGCAAGAATTAGAATGAAAGAAGCCGAAAGAGAATTGGATCGTCAGACGAATTTGAATAGTCAAAATCTTGATGTGGACCAGGCAAAAGTCGCTTATAATTTAGCACAAAAAGAAGAAGAAAGAAACAGACAATTATTAAAAGATGGTGTTATTTCGGAAGCAGAGTACACACAATTTCAATTGGATTTTGAGTTGAAAAAATCTCAGTTTGAAAATGTAAAAATATCTTCTCAAAATACGATTAAACAATTTGCGACAGAGCTTGATATTCGCAGACAAGAATTAGAAGCATCAATCAATAATTTACAGTTGCTGCAAGAAGGTGCGACTAAAAACTCCAAACAGGTATCTAACATTATTGTCTCAACTGTTAATGGTATGTTGCTGGATATCCCAGTCGAAGAAGGCTCGTCTGTCATAGAACGAAATACATTTAATGAAGGGACAAGCGTAGCGACAGTTGCAGACATGAGCAATTTGATCTTTGAAGGAAAAGTTGATGAATCCGATGTTGGCAAATTGCAAGAAGGCATGCCGCTAGTTGTGACAGTTGGTGCCATAGTCGATACCACCTTCGAAGCAGCATTAGAATTCATTTCACCTAAAGGGGTTGATGAAGAAGGCACAGTTAAATTCGAAATAAAAGCTGCCATCACGAATATTCCAGATGGGGTCTTTTTACGCGCGGGATACAGCGCCAATGCGGATGTTATTTTAGAACGTAAAGATCAAGTCGTGTCCATTCAAGAAAGAGACATTATTTATTCTGGCGATACCACTTTCGTGGAAATTAAAAGAGGCGATCAAGAATACGATAAACTTGAAATTGAGACTGGTATTTCGGATGGTTTGTATACTGAAGTCCTTAACGGTATTGATACAACGAGTCACATTAAAAAGCAGACGGACCCTAATGCGCAGAATATTGATGAGGATGAAGGCTAGATGAGGTGCTAACAAAAGTCATAGCTTTTATAAATTGAATCATTCAACCAAAAAAACACTATTTAGTTTTTAGAGCCGGTCTTCATTATTGTTTGCAAACTACTTATTACTGGAAGAATAATACTCATATCCCTTATTTGATACAATTTTGTTGTACAAAATCAAAGCGTCTTTTTCTGAAATAAGGACAGTATTTTCTACATCTGAAAATATCAATCCAAAGACAGTACTCTTTCTTAAATTACTCAGTTTTTTAATGTTTAGATTTAGTATTTCAATTGTTTTGTTAGCATCAACTGTGGTCCCATTAACTTTTCCATCAATCGAATATTTAATTTCCTGTTCAATTCTTGAGTCAAATATTGAGATTGGAATTGGTTTACTTCCTTTACTGGAGTTACAATGTAATTCTTTTGGTTTTGGATCTTTTTCACCTCCTTTACATGAAAT
Organism: uncultured Saprospiraceae bacterium; assembly: GCA_937997635.1. Classification (GTDB taxonomy): domain Bacteria; phylum Bacteroidota; class Bacteroidia; order Chitinophagales; family Saprospiraceae; genus CALFUK01. The sequence continues at coordinate 11,462 of CALLFA010000171.1, forward strand.
CGAAAGGTTAGCATATTCAAATATTAGATGTCGATTTACGGTGCCTAGTTTAGGTTGGACATGCTCTACTGTTGCAACATTAGAATCGTTTTGTAATTTAGTTTCACAGTAACAACAAAGTCCAGAAGTTTCTACGAGAAGTTCTTTTCTTAATTCCTGTTTTGAGTAATATTTAGCTCCCGCAATTTGTCTAACAGCAGGTATAGGATTACCATCCAACTCATCCCAACTCTTCGGTCGTTTATAGGCCTTCCAGTCTTCAAATCTTGAAGGGGAATCGTTTTTATTTATCTTCTTCAAGATTTCAGAATATTTAACCTCTCCTTAATACTATTGATTCGTTTTAAAACGGGATCATTTGATGCAATCATCGAAGTGAGTTTTTCTATTAAAGAATTGACCTCCTCAATTTCAGAATTATCTAGTGAGGTGTATATATTACTAATTATATTCTCTACTTCTTCGGGACGTGATTCAGTTAGAAAAATTTCCTCTAGAATGCCATTAGAGTCTCTTCCTAAAGGATTCGAAGATGCTGAGTAATGTGTTTTGTCACTAAGAATTATTATGTCCGAATCTGATACTCGACTTAATACTTGAGGGGAATGAGTTGTTGCTATGAATTGAATATTAGGGAATACTAATTTTAAAGCGGGAATTAAATTCCTTTGCCATTTAGGATGTAAATGCATTTCTATTTCATCAATTAATACTATTCCTGTCTGGTCGAGCGAATTTTTAGAATTTGAATTCAACATTGTTAAGCGAATTGATATATCTAATACCAATGAAATTACTGCCCTTTCTCCAGAAGATAATTGATTAAGCTTAATTGTTTCATCGCCTTTATCAATTAATAACTCACCTATACCTGAATCGCCATAATGAAAGTTAGAATCATCACTTCTTTTTCCACGAAAATTGGTGTAAAAATCACTTCCAATCGCTGATAAAAACTTTTCAATCGCTTTGCGAACTGGAACTAAAGAAGCTGATTTAAAATCAAAGCTTTGGAGTTCAACTTTCTTTTCATTTTCAATACTTTCTTCTTTTAAAAACCAATTTTCAGATGGAGTAAATGCAGAAGTATCTTTGTTCAGAGCAAACCTGTAACCATTTAAGGGCTTTGCAAAATACGAGCTAGGGTTAGTGTCATTTTTAATTGAAAAGGTTCTATTTGCTCTGTAAAAGACGATTAATGGTAATTTTGATTCTATACTTTTATTTAACAGTGAATTTCTCAGTTCTCTGAATGGATTTTCGGGTTCAAAATCAAAACTGTTGCCTTTTTGGTTTATTTCTTTTGAAACTTCAATTTTTATTATTTTTTCGTCAAAATCTATTTGAGATATAAATTTTGATTTAGTCTGTCCGTTCTGAATATCTTTTGTATTTATAGAATAGCTTATATTGTATTGGTCTTTTGGTGACGTCAACTTTCCAACTATATGTGAGAGACACATCGCAATACCGTCTAAAATCGTCGTTTTGCCAGAACCATTAGCTCCTAAAACAGTTATAAAATTCGAGTCTGGAAATGTAATTGTTTCTTTCTCAAATTGCCTGAAATTATGCAGAGTTACTTCATTAACTTTCATACTTCAAAGTTAAGAATATTACTTTATCTATCTTAATGAGGATTTTGTTGATATTTCATGATCTTAAGTAGCTCTAAAGGATCGGTGGTATACTGCGTCTCTGCGACGAATGAAGCAAATATACTGTCATCAGCACTTGTGGAACTAATCATCTAACGGTCAAGCCCCAAATAGGACTTGGTAAAAATCTTACCATGTAATCATCATTATTTAATCTTTAAAATGATCGATATGAAAAGACCACAACAAGCATTACTGGATTCAAATCATAGACGAAAACAAAAGATAGTGGACTGCCCTACCATTTCCTAAAGACACCCAAACTCAAAGCTGGTGACGCCGCTACGGAATTCGCTCCCCCACCGCCTCCTAAAGAGGCAAAAGCGCCAAAGCCTTGGTAGACATCTTCAAAAAACAGTTTGAAAATGTATCCTGTGTATTCTTGAAAGCTGGTGTAAAATCCTGTACTGATATTTGCATCACTGTCTACACTAGGATCGCCATTATTTATATTTTGTAGTCTATTGACATTGATAATAAAAGATACTTTCTCCGAAACCTTTAGTCCTCCTTCTACACCAAAATTAAGAAAGTCATTATGGTTATTAGACCGGAGTCCATATCCAAGAAAACCATAAAAGAATCCGTTTGACGAACCTTTCCCAGCAGAGATTTTTGGTTGAAATGTCCACGCATCTACACCTGTGGAAAGGCCAGAATCTAAAGTCCTTGAACTCGTAGGTAAATCGACTTGAGAAATCAAAGCTACTTTCCAATTATTATCAAGAACCGTGTATC
>CALLFA010000172.1 GCA_937997635.1 uncultured Saprospiraceae bacterium
TAAATGGCAGGCAAAACTACAAACCACCCAAACTGCCACCCTTGACTGAACCTGAAAATTAACTCGTGAGTGGCATAAGATTTGAAAATCCATGAAATATGATTTTATTTTTTAACCAGACACACTTAAATGAACTATCCCTTTTTCATTTAGTGACTGAATACAATCAGGCTTGAGTATGACCAAAAATCCTACTCAAACAAATTCAAAATCTGATCTTTGCCCATACTTTTAAATATTTTATCATCAACTTGAATAATGTCTTTAGCCACTTTTCGTTTCTTTTCTTTAAGCTCCATGATTCTTTCTTCGATTGTATCTTTACAAATGAGTCGGTAGGCAAATACTTGCTTGTCCTGGCCTATACGATGAGTACGGTCAATAGCTTGTGCTTCAACTGCTGGATTCCACCAAGGGTCGACGATAAATACGTAATCTGCTTTTGTGAGATTCAACCCCGTGTTACCAGCTTTTAATGAGATTAAAAATACAGAACACGAATCATTGTCAGTAAATTCACTAACTGCTTTTTCTCTATTTTTGGTTTGTCCATCTAGGTAAGCATAGCTTATCTTAAGTTTATCAAGAGACTGTTTAATTAATCCCAACATACTGACGAACTGCGAAAAGATCAATACATTTTTATCTGCCAAATCGCCAGTTAAAAATTCCTCAATCGTATTTAATTTAGCAGAAGAGTCCTTACTATCAGGCAATAAAATTTGTGGCGAATTACACATCTGCCTAAGTCTCAGTAGCCCTTCTAAGATTTTAAAACGGGAGCGATTAAGTCCTTCCTTCTCAATTAATTTATAGACATCACTCTTTATTTGCAGTTTCAATTGCTCGTATTTTTTTCGTTGATCAGAAGCCATCTCACAATAAATAATTGATTCAGTTTTCTCTGGCAAATCTGAAGCAACTTGTTGTTTGGTACGGCGCAAAAGAAACGGAAAAATTAAACGCCTCAGCATTTGAGCGACTTCTTCATCACCCTTTGAATCGATAGGCGTACTAAACCGTTCTTTAAATGCTTGTGTGGACCCAAGGCAACCTGGATTGACAAAACTCAATTGTGCATATAAATCAAACGTATTATTTTCAATAGGCGTACCTGTCATTGTCAATTTGTATTGAGCATTAAGAAGGCGCATTGCTTTATATCGCTTCGAATTTGGATTTTTAATTGACTGTGACTCATCCAAGACAACATAGCCAAACTCAATTTCTTTGAATAATAAAATATCTAGTGCAACTGTATCATAGGTACTGATAATAATTTCATTTTTACACAAAGCAGTTACATCTTTCTTTTCCCTCTTCGGTCCATGATGAATCAAATACTTCAACTTTGGAGCAAACTTTTCAATTTCTTTAGACCAGTTAAATAATAGAGAACGAGGAACAACGACAAGGTTGGATTTCTTTTCTTGTTCTATTGCATAAGCCAGGATGCATATTACCTGAAGTGTTTTACCAAGTCCCATATCGTCAGCTAGAATACCGCCAAAATTATTGTCATTTAAAAAGCGTAGCCAATTGTAACCTTGCAATTGATAAGGTCGTAAAGTGGCTTTGATTCCTTTGGGCAAGTTTCTATTCTCACTTGTATTTATAGAATGTATCGAGTTTACTTTAGCTCTCTTCTCAGCCACTTCTTTGACTATTTCAGCATCATTAATCGTATCAAATAAATCGTCAATGACATTAAAGTTGTATTTTGATATCTTCAATTCACCATTGACTAATTCCGCATTCGATTGTATCTTTCTTAATTTTTCAAACCAATCTTCTGGTATTATACCAAGACTACCATCATCTAATTTGATAAATCGTTGATTGGATTTAATCGCTTTTATCCATGATTTGGGTTTAATGATCTGTTCACCGAAAGACATATCTACATTAACATCAAACCAATCAATTCCTGAAGATATACTTGAATTAATAGACGCCTTACTCTTACTGTAATTTAAATCAGATAAATTTTCTTGTCCAAATATCTCAATATCATTCTCCTTACAAGTTTGATAGAATTCATAAAACCACAAATTTTCAACAAACTGGTTTATGTCTAAAAATAAAAACTCGTATTCGTGTAATTGAATTGCGAAATCAGGATGTAAAGACTTCAAGACATCTAAAAATTCATTAAGTTGATTTACATTATATTCGATAATGGATTCTTTTACTACACGGAATTGAGAATCAAGGATAGATACAGTGTTAGATTCTGTTTGAATTTTAGGGTCTAAAAATATAGCATCATCTTGTCGAGATAAGTAAATTGACTTTTTTAAGATATCTTTAGTGACTATATCAATATTGACATCAGCATCAATATCAATATTGATAATTTCTTTTAGCGCGGCAATTTGTTGGATTAATAGTGTTTTATCATTAGGTAAAAAAGCAACTTCTTCTTTCACAATCATTTCTCTAAATAAAACATACAGCTTTTGACTTTTAAATAAATACGCCCTTTGATTAAAAACAAGAAAAAATGGATTATAAAAAGACACATCCGCTGTATTACGTTCATCTCCATCAACAGACATAATAAAATTAAGAACATACAGTCCATTCTGAATTGTGACATTGGCCTTTATATCTACATAAAGAGGTGAGAATTTAAAATGTTTATATTCAGAAACTTTCTTTTTATAGCTATGATAATAATGCCTTAATGGATAATAGTAATGATTATGGCGTGTTAAGAAATCAATATTGTTAGTCAACAATGCATGCACCTTCTGATGTACTATAGACTCTAAATCTTGTGACATAAAGTCCATTTCGAATTCCAATATTTGTTTGTATAATTTACCCAGCTTAGGGCTAAGGCTTCTCAGGTTTTTTACCTCCTGAAGTTTCGACTTAATTACATCATCACTTTTTCTTGCTTTGCCTTGAATTGGAATTACAATTTGACCCAAATCATTATGCAGCCATTCTAATGCATAAGAAATTTCAGATTCTTTCAGTTTCTTTTTTACGGACATTGCTACTGCTTGTTGGTCCCTTTGCTTTTCCGCTCCAATCATAATGTAGTTCTCAGTATCCAAGACTACATTATTATTCTTTGCTAGGATAGTGGAGTAACCACCACTTATCCCAACAATAAAATGTTCATTAAATTGTTTTACCGACAGTGACATACTTTCAGCACTTCTCTGTATTAATTCTTTTAAATATAATGGTGGACTTTCTAATACATCAGCTGATTCAGTCTCGTCTAAATATTTTAGAGTTAAATGTGCGTGCTTACATAAATATTTAGATTTTTTATTGCAGACAGAGCACTTGATGTAAAATTCGTTGTCTATTGATGTTTTTATTGTTACTTCTGATGCTAATTTCATTTCACGAGTCCAAGATGACTCTGGTTGAAATACTGAAATAAGTAAATGATAATCCTCACTTATTACAATTGAGAATTTTGACCTCCAGAATATTTCAGGGGTTCGTGTTTTGCAATACCTATTTTGAACATGATAAATATCTGTACTTGGGATTTTGACAAATTCTGTACCCTTTATAGGTTTTTCAAACCCCGACAATTCTTTACTTTTTTTATTTGATGCTTTTTCTTTATTCTTGAACTTACCAGACTTGTCTTCTAGAGCCAACAATAAAGCAACCTGGTGTTTACAGTTATCATTATAAGGGCAGCTACACTCTGCATATTCAATTCTCTTACCATCATTAGAATACAGAATTATTTGTTTATATACTTGACTACCGATTACCATTCCCGAGATTACCTGTTCCCTTTCGTTAATATCAACCATTCTAACTGCATGACCTTTGTAAAGTGATTTACCTCTAAATCTAATATTTTTATCAAAATCATGTTTTAATATCAATGGCACATCAGGCAACATAGTGGTCGTATTTTTCGTCTGATACGCTCAATTGCATATCTTGTGAGTCAACTACACAATATATTCTATAAAAACATATATGAAAAATCTTTAAGTATATATTTTTACTAGAAAACTGAAGTTATTCCAGCTAAAGAATGACCGTGTTTTATGTAAAATTGGTGGATACGAAAGCTTATGCCAAAAAGCAAGTGACTCTTGTCTTTGGAACGCTCTGGCAAAAGCATAGTAGACATCTCTTTACAGTTATTCAATTAGAATTTAAAATATATTCTTTCAGGGAACAATTCTAACTGCTAGCTCGTTATCTTTGTCCATCTATTGGAAGAAACGATAGATATACAGTTAAGTTAAGACAAAGGTTTTAATGTTTAATCGGGGCTGAAATGGTATCGACAGGAAAGATGATTGATACGTAAGCATGCCGGAGCAGTGATCAATTACTCCGTACTAAATAGTGATCAAACCAATAATTGGCGATAACAGATTCGCATTAGCTGCCTAATTTAGAATTAGCAAAGCTTTTTGCACTGTGTAGGAGACTTCCGATATACCTACTATCAGTGTATAATGACCGCTACGCTTCGCGCTGGCACTCGGGATAGAGACTCTAGACTTCGCTAGAGAATCGAAACTTAAGAAGATAAGCTGAAGGCTGGTTGCTTGTACACCTGCTCGATGACGAAAATGTAAGAACAAGCTAAGCATGTAGAAAGCATATTGGTGCTTTGTCTGGACCAGGGTTCGACTCCCTGCAGCTCCAC
>CALLFA010000173.1 GCA_937997635.1 uncultured Saprospiraceae bacterium
AGATTAATCAAGCGGATTTAACTAAAATTGCTGATGATAATATGATCAAAAAACCAAAGAAAATTATTGAAGAAGTAGTTTCAGCTATTTCACAATGGAAAACAAAAGCAAAAGAGCATGGAATACCAGATAAAAAAATTAAAAATATTGAATCTAATTTGAAATTGAATATTAAATAGACGAGCTATAACAATTAGTAACAAATGTTCGTGATTGCGCAGCATCTCACAATATTTTTGGTTCCGCTGTGCTTATCACTTATCGGTGAAAATCGTCTACCGTGTATGTTCAAAAACGGATAATCATGATTATTAAGTAGACACTTGACCGCATGCTGGACACAGATGTGTGTCCAAAACCAAGACATTGCAGTGTAATTTGTCTAATAAACTGCTAACACAGCACTTCATAAAGACCAGCTTGGTAAATTTAGATATGAAGGAAGGGATAGTACGTATGGACTGATAATTATTTGGTATTTTTAAATAACGGACAAGCATTGAGTTACCTGATATAGTAGGGGCGGATTCAACTGAAATGTATACTCATGTCATGCCGAATACATGTCTTTGTGTTACATGCAAGCTGAAAAGAATGCCAACTCCACAAGAACAAAGCGTGCTATCGCAACACATTGCCCATCATACCACTGCTTTATATAATTCTGTTTTATACTACAAAAATCAGTATTTAACTGATTTTAGGGATATGAAACATAATTATATTTAAATATTGTTATTTTGGATACGACAAAAGTCAGGAATAACATGATTTTAAGCATATGAAACATAACAAATGCAATTAGGCACAGATAGACTTATATCACAATTTATGGATCAAGACCAATCTTGTTTTCATATTGAGGAGGTATATCGTGAATTTCCGGACGTATCCAGAGGTGCCATAAGAGAGCTATTGAGTGATATGGCAAGTAGAGGAAAAATATCAAGACTGAAAGAAGGTCTATATGCAATTATACCTCTTGGAGAAAAAAGATCAACTTATATTCCGGAATGGCATCAACTAACCAAACATTTAGTTGAAAGTGCTGAGTACTATATTGGATATTACTCTGCATTGCAAATACACAACTTAATAACTCAGCCTTCATTAAAACAGCAAATAGTCGTTTCAAAACAGCAGAAAAAATCTAAACTAAACATTCAAAGGATAGAATTTCAATTTATATACCACAATAAGGATCATTTTTTTGGAAGTAAAAAAGTTTGGATTAACCAATTCGATAAAGTATTGTGTTCAGATTTAGAGAAGACAATAATTGACTGTTTGTTTAAACCGGAATATGCAGGTGGAATAGTAGAAATAGCTAAAGCCATCTATGAATCAAAGGACAAATTAGATTTTGGCAAACTCCTTAATTACACTATCCAATTCAAGTCGCAGTCAGTGATTAAAAGATTGGGATATCTCATTGAATTATTAGATATACGGACGGACATAACAAACTCTTTACTGACTTTAAGATCAAACTCATACGCAACTCTAGATACAGAACTACCAAAAGAGGGTAAAAGGTTATCTCGATGGAAAATTCTAAAAAACATTGATGGAGAAACAATTAAATCAGCCCTCTACACATGATAAAACCAGGCGAAATACAAAAATGGGCAAACGAAGTTAGCGTTAGAGATTCTCAAATTGAGAAGGACTACATTTTGTCATGGATTTTGAGTGGAATTGCAAATCATCCTGAATTATCAAAAGAAATTGTCTTCAAAGGAGGAACCTTATTAAAGAAGGTTTACTTTGATGATTACAGATACTCGGAAGATCTTGACTTCACTTTGATTACTGATCGATCTAATGATCAACTAAGAGAATGGTTTGATCAAGTTTTTGAATACATAAAAGGAGAAGCTAATATACCTCTTGCGATTGTTGACAAGAATGATAATGAAGATGAAGGGATGAACTTTTATATTTCATATATCGGTCCATTCGGAGGAGATGGCTCAAACAAGAAGGTTAAAGTTGATATATCTCGAAGTGAAAAATTAGTATTTGATGCAGTAACAAAGCCTGCCATTATTAACTACTCTGATCTTGAAGATTATGAACTCTTATGTTATCCTTTGGAAGAAGTGTTAGTGGAGAAACTCAGGTGTACGATGCAAAGGATGCAACCAAGAGACTACTACGACATATGGTATTTACTTGAAGTATATGAAATGGATGTCGACTTTTTCGTTCCGGAATTTATTGAGAAATGTGAAGCTAAAGATATAGATCCTTCTGCCTTTCATAAATCAATTGAAAAGAAACTTGCACAATACAAAGGCAGGTGGGACAATTCAATGGCAGATCAAATTCAAGATTTACCTCCATTTGAAAAAGTAGAACGAGAAATGAACAGACATCTAAAGAAATTCAATGTTTGATACAAAAATTTAATGACAAATACCAACTAAAAAACTTGCAAGATAAACTCTGGGAAGCAGCCAATACCTTTAGAGCTTACGGAGGTATTAAAGCCTCAGATTATGCAATACCCGTTCTCGGTTTCATATTTCTAAAGTTTGCTGATAATAAATACAGCATGCATGAGGATAAGATTCTTAAAGAATATACTAAGTCAAGAGGTAAATGAACTGAACGAAGCATACAAGAAGTAGCTTTATCTAATTGTGTTTTTATCTGCCGGCTGAGGCAAAGTATAATCATCTATTGACCATTCTTGGAGATAAGAGCCTGGCAAAAAGCTTTGAGAACTGCGATGGAAGGCATAGAGAAATACCAAGATGCTAAATTCCAAGATGTACTGCCCACTGAAGCATACTTCGAGATACAGAAAAAGAAAGATGATATCCTACCTCAGTTGTTAAAAGCAAAAAAATGAAAATAATTGATACAACTAAAATAAATTGAAATAAAGCCAGTGTATAACAATTAGCAACAAATGTTCGTGATTGCGTAGCAACTCACAATATTTTTGGCTGTGTTGTGCGAATCACCTATCGGTGAATATTGTCCACCGTGTATTTTCAAAAACGGAAAATCATGATTATTAATTAGACGGTGACACCACAGGCGTTAATTGAACAGTGTGCGAAATACCTACTTGACAATGCCTAAATGTAGAATTCTACCTCCAGTTTGATTTACTGGACTTACACTTTTACCAATGACAATGCCATTCTCGGGAGCAAAATATTCTTTAACGATATCCCCAAAGATGTTCCTGACAGTAGCTATTAAATTACCTTTCTTGACCAAATCTGTCACATTAGGATGAACAGAGATTAGTCCACCAACATCACTGTAAATCCAAAATGACTTTTTACAAATCACCGTTTCATCAGATATTTCTTCGACTTCAGAATCCGTCATTCCAAGATGCCCTAAAAGATTATGAATACCTGTAAGTCCATCTCTGACCATCCCTTTTTGAAACAAATTGGGATTACCTACTTCTAAGGTGATAGCAGGTATGTCCAATTCATCTGCTGTCCCACGTAGCGTACCGTCACTGGGTGGGTTATGCACGATGATTTGCGCATTTTGCAATAAAGCCATTTTACGGACTGTCTCGTCACTCATATCTGCACGTATGTAATAAGAGTTAATTCTACCATTACTGGCTGTATGTAGATCTAAAAGGTAATCAAAATGTTTGACCAAACGATTTACGATTCTCCAAGCGTATACTTGGCTCACGTTACCATCTTCTTTACCTGGCATGATATGATTCAGGTCAACACCATCGAGAAATCGACGCTTCTTTCTAAGAAAAGATGGAACATTTATAATGGGTACTCCTATCACTGTACCTTTTAAATTACTCGGGTCAATTTCTTTAAACAATCGTTGTATTACTGGAATCCCATTTAGTTCATTGCCATGAACAGCAGCAGTGATACCAACTGTTTTTCCTTCATCATTTCCTTTGGCAATCATTAGTGGTATCCTTATGGGAAGTCCCATACCATCTTCCACCAAGTCCAACCAATACCTACTAATTTTTCCTGTTGGTACTTCTTCTAATTTGATTTTATTTATATTCTTAGCATCACTCATCTTAGTGCTAACTTAATTGTTCTTCATAATAATCCCATATTAAATCAATCGCTTTTTCCACCAATGGTTCTTGATTCATTTCAGCAATTTGTGGTAGTCCACCTATACTTGTTGTATTAAGTTCTGAAAGCACTCGTTTGCCATTATCATCAACTAGTGTATCCACACCATACATCACAATTCCCATTTCTTTCAATCGTGGGTTAATGGCTTCGATAATTTCATATTCTTCTTGTGTAATTTCTGTTTTGTTGGAACTGCCCCCCATAGCTACATTGCAAATCCATGAACCGTTGGCTGGCATTCTAAGAGATGCCCCTAAAATTTTTCCATTAACGACAACTATACGTTTGTCACCTTTATCTACATTTTTTAAAAACTTTACCCCAAGATATTCTGTCCCGTCATATTGGTTCTGAAATTCAGTGAAACTTATTTTTCGATTTCCAGACCAAACAGTATCATTATCTATTCTCATGATACCAGCGCCACCATAGGCTCTAAAGGGTTTTAATACGATTGGAAATTCTTCTTTAAATTCAATAATATCATCTATGTCCTTACAAACCTTTAAAGGTGGACATACTGATGTAAAGTTCATTAAAAATTCTTTAGTTCCAGTATGATGTATCCCATAAGGAGAGTTGATGATGACATGCCTTTGAAATCTCAATGATAGATAATCAAGAAAACCCTTATCTAATGGTGGCGGGAGTCTCAACCAAATTAAGTCATATTGGGACTCGTCAACTGCTTTAAATTCTACATCTAGTGGATGCTTTATTCTACTAAATGCAAAATCTGAATTAACAGATGTTGCGAATATGGGACTATCTATTTTTTTATCGAAAAAACCATCATTCCATGATACTGCACGACTGGCAATATCAACGCTGAATGTTTTATCATGCATGGATAACTTTCTTGCTAATTCGTATAAGGAGTTTTCCTCTGTATGTACATTATGGTCTGTTAGGATAAGAACCTTACACTTATTCATCCTCATCATTGGATTGAATAAGCTCATCTTCCAACTTCTCTTTAGCCTCTTCTGTTAGGTTACCATCTTGATCGTAATCTTCATCATCGTCAATGATTTCTTGTGCTTCTGCACGAGTCATACGAATCAGATAATAATAGTCATCTGTTTCAAAGGGCAAGGCACTTACAAATTTGTTGTGTTGGTTTTTAAACTGTATCAGCTTTTTTTCAAATCCATACGGATATTGGAGTTTAATTTGAGCGATAACTTCTTCGCTCAACTTTTCATAATCTTTGACTATTCTTGGCTTGCTCATTCTTTTTCATTTATATATTGACGGATTGTTTTGTGTGACCTTTTCTGATCTGTAAATTTGTTTTGCTTTTGGGCGTTATAAATTTTGTTTTTTTCGAGTCATTGCGTGTAAACTCATCTTTGACTTTCATTAATTTATTCATAATGAACTTCACTTATGAAATAATTACCAATTGAGTAAGTAAGCGAAAATTAATGGCGCTACAATCGTCGCATCCGATTCTATAACAAACTTTGGTGTTTCAGGTAATAATTTTCCCCACGTGATTTTTTCATTGGGTACTGCACCTGAGTAAGAGCCATAACTGGTTGTGCTATCACTTATTTGACAGAAATATGACCACATGGGAATTTTATCCACTTTTAAATCTTGGTGTAGCATGGGCACGACACAGATGGGGAAATCACCTGCAATACCACCACCTATCTGAAAGAAGCCTACTCCACATTCTTTAGTGTTCTCTTGATACCACTTTGACAATAGCATCATGTATTGAATACCGGATTTCATAGTGGTTGGTACAAGGTCTTTTTGGATACAATAGGAAGCGAAGAAATTTCCACAGGTAGAATCTTCCCACCCAGGTACGATAATGGGTATGTTCTTTTTGGCCGCAGCCAATAACCAACTATCTTTTGGGTCAATTTGAAAACTAGCATCTAATGCACCACTAAGCAGAATCTGATAAAAATATTGATGTGGGAAAAAACTTTCGCCATCATCATCTGCTTGTTTCCATGCTTTGTATAGATGTTCTTCGATAGCTCGCATGGCTTCTGCCTCGGGAATACAAGTATCTGTTACGCGGTTGAAATGATTGTCAAGTAATTCTTTTTCTTCAGCGGGAGACAAATCTCTATAATTAGGGATTCGCTTGTAATGCTTGTGAGCCACAAGGTTGAACACATCTTCTTCAAGATTAGCGCCCGTGCAAGTGATGATATGCACTTTGTCTTGTCTTATCATTTCTGCTAAAGACTTTCCTAATTCTGCGGTACTCATCGCCCCTGCTAAGGTGACCATGATTTTATTGCCTTGTGACAATTGTGCTTCATAGGCTATTGCTGCATCCACCAGGGTCGCTGCATTGAAATGTTTGAAATGTTCTATAATGAACTGTGAAACTTTTCCTTTTTCCATTTACATAAATTTGTAAGAGAGCATTTTGTAATAGAGTTTTGCTGCTAAGTATTGTGGAGCATGTAATCCTTTTATGGGGGCTAACTCTACGATGTCAAAACCAACTACATTTTTAGTATCAAACACGCCACTTAGATAATCTACGATTTCGTGCCAGAGCATCCCATTGGGTTCTGGTGTTCCAGTAGCTGGCATAATAGAAGGGTCTAACACATCTAAATCTAAGGTGATGTATACGTCATCACTGAGAAGGCTTATAGAGTCATTTTTCCAAGAATTCCCTTTCTTGATTTCATTACCAAAAAATACCTTATTGTAATCCATGTGTTCTTTTTCTGATACATCCATACTTCGGATGCCCACTTGGATGAGATTAGTATTTTTACTTGCATCGTAGACTGCACATGCGTGATTATACGCAGTCCCTTCGTACGTTGGTCTAAGGTCAGCATGAGCATCGAGTTGAAGCACCGTCAGATTACTATATTTTTGATAAAAGGCTTTAATGACTCCTATACTAATAGAATGTTCTCCTCCGAAGAAAGTCAGAAACTTATCTTTTTCTAACAGTTCTTTAGTTCCATCGTATGTCGCTCTAAACATTTGTTCAGGGCTTTCAAAATCAGTCCATGCATCAGGCATATGAATACCTTTATGATAAACTTCGGAATCAGTCTCTATATCATATAATTCCATATTCTCAGCTGCATCTAAGAAGGCGTTGAATCCTTTATCTGCCCCTTTGCCCCATGTGCTTGTGCCGTCATAAGGAATCGATTGAAGGATGATGTCCGAGTATTCAAAGGATGCATATTTTTCTGGTATTCCAGCAAATGTTCTCATTATTCTGTTTCTGTTTTATAACCTAAAATTGATAGCATATCCTCAACCGTTTGCTCATTTCGATAAACATAGTCAATAAAGTTGCCAGTCTCATCTCTGTCAATAACAATCAGTTTGGGAGCAGGAATAAGGCAATGTTTTATCCCTCCATAACCACTTATCGAATCCTGATAAGCTCCCGTATGGAAGAAGCCTACATATAAGGGTTCTTTATCAGAATTAGTAAATTTTGGCAAGAACAATTGTTGATTAAAATCTTCTGAATTATAATAATCGGAATGGTCGCAACTAATACCACCGATGTTTACTTTAGTGTATTCGTTATTCCATTTATTGATAGGCAGTAAAATGAACTTTTCCAGAATTGACCAAGCATCTGGAATAGTGTTCATCAAACTATTATTGACCATGTACCAGACTTCTCTATCGTTCTGATGCTTTTGTTCTAAGACTTGAAATATGATTGCTCCACTTTCCCCAACTGTATATTTTCCAAATTCAGTAAAAATATCTGGTTCTTCAATTTCAGATTCTTGACATGCTGATTTAATGTTAGCCACAATTTCATTAATCATGTATTCATAATTATATTCAAAACCAAGATTATTTCTAATTGGGAAACCACCACCTAAGTTAAGTGCCTTAATTGCCTTAGATTCCTTTTTAAGCTCCACGAATATTTTGAGTGCTTTTTGAAATTCTCCCCAATAGTAGACATTATCCTTGATACCAGAGTCTATGAAGAAATGCACCATTTTAAGGCTAAGATTATCATCACCTTTTATTTGCTTATGATAGAAGTCCATGATGTCACTGGGGCGGATTCCCAATCTTGATGTATAGTATGCCGTCTGTGGTTCTTCGTCGATTGCGATTCTAATGCCTATTTTTAATGTGCCATTATATTCGGCAGCATATTTTTTTACCCTTTCGATTTCTGACTTTGAATCTAAAACAAGAATGGAGTTTTTGAATCCAGCCTGATTCAGTTTGATTATCTTTTTCAAATAGTCTTCCGTCTTATAACCATTATGCACTACAATGGTGCTGGTAGTTAATTCTCCTTCGTCAAGAAGTTTGAAAATTAAATCAATATCAAACGATGACGATGTTTCGAGATGTACCTTTTCTCTTAATGCAGTTTTAACTACATGTGAAAAGTGACAACATTTAGTACAATAGCAATAGTGGTATTTCCCGTTATAACTATTTTTCTTGATTGCTCTATTAAAAAGGTTTCTGGCTTTGCGGATTTGTTCGCCTATGCGAGGAAGATAAACAAGTTTAAAAGGCGTACCGTATTTTTGAATCAGGTATTGTATGGATATACCATGAAAGGTGAGATATTCATTTTTCAGGTCAAAGCCTTCTTGCGGGAAGTAATAGCTTTGGTCTATTAAGTCAAAGTATGTATTCTTCATCAGTAATAGTTCTCTTTTTTACTTTTTGTAATTTTGATATAATTTGATTCCACTACCTGTTCATAAAAAGCCTTAGTATCCATGCTTATTAATTTTATTTTTAATCTGTTTTTATTTCTTGTAGTAAACTTTGATCATCATTTAAACTCTTGAACAATTTCATTCTAAAACGACCTTGCTTGTTGACCAATGTTTGAGACATCTTGTCAATGGCAACCATCGAAAGTACAGTTTGTATATATGCTTCGATTAAATCATCCAACCCTATACCAAGTCGATTAAAATCACGTCTATCCATCAGCACTAATCTATTGGTATCACTTCCCCAAGTACCATCTGCATTTTTCACACTTAGGTTAGTACCCAACATTGACCAACTATCTGTGCCTTGTAAGATGTTGTCTACTAAAGGTTTTTCAGCTCGTCTGGCATATGTACACAATGGACGAATGCCATTAGGTGTGGAGCTTACCATCATTCTTATATCAGCTATGTAGGTTTGATTTTTATTGGTTGGAATCATGCCTACATGGTATAATTTGCCAGCGGATGTGGTGCTACTCCAATCAGAGTTGCCAATGAGACTTTGCACTATGAACAAATCATAGTCAAATTCCATTTCCATAAAGTTTTCCAATTCTTCATCGGTGACGATGGTGTACACTCCTTGACCAGCATTACTGTATGGGACTTTTATAACAGCATGCCCACCCATCTTTTTGACCCAAATAGGAATTTCATTCTTACTGACATCCCATATTGTTTCAGGTGTATTTATTTTTAATCCATATGGTTGTATCTCCGCATTAAAAATATCATATGCTTTAGCTGCCACCATCTTATTGCGACCACCAGCCAGACATGCAATCGTTGGATTTAAAATTTTGGTTTTACAGTTAACTGGGATTCTATTCCAAGGCTTCTGCGTGACATATCTAAAAGCAGCTCTTATAGGCAACCATTCTTTATCATCAAAAACATACATCACCCCATTTACAAATTTCACAGAAGGATTCTCATCATCTTTATAAAATGAGACATAATGCACAGGCTCATTCATTACATCAGCTATGACTTCTGCGTAGCCAGAGACTTCCATTGGGTTTTTGTCATAGATAACTGCAAGCCCACCTTTGATTTTGTTTCTAAGGTTTTTCAAACTTGGCTTGAAAGTTCTTTCGACCATAAGTCGATAGCTTCCTTGTTCTTGGTTGTCATCTACTAAAGGCATAGATTTCTGACCAGATGGGCAGCTATTGTTTTCGATAACTACCATTTGTCTCTTTCCACCAGCAGATGTCACATTTAGCAAATCAGCTCCTGCCCATAGGAAATATCGAGCTTTATGGTTCAGTATTTCTCGTAGCTTATCCCGATTTACAGTTGGATGCATATGACAGTATCGGGTAATAATCCGCTCCTGTTCAAGACTAAGAAAAAAACTTATCATGGGGTGAATAGTGGCATTCAATGCCTTCGGATACCAATGATTATTGGGTTCGAATTGGTCAGGTAATATGAGCCTTGTTTTGGACACTTTCGTGCATATATTTTAAACTTTCCTTAGACGTATAAATCAGTGATAAAGTTGCCTATTTTGCATAAATAATTGCAACGATTCTATAAGTATTTATATGTTATCATCTAAGTGATTGGCTGCCAACAACTTAAAAAATGAAAAAGTACACAGAACGAACGCTTAGCATTTGCAGCACACTGCGGTCCTTCCCGAAATAGACGGGACAGGCTGTTCCTACAGGTGACAGAGAGCTGCACGCCGACACATAAAAAGACTATATAAATGATGAAAAATGAATTACTTACAATCACGAACATTT